>NZ_CAPG01000022.1:0-23310 GCF_000321185.1 Bacillus sp. AP8 | reverse complement strand
TTAACAAGCTTTTACATTGGATTTACGCTCTTTTGAAAAACAAAACAACATTCCAAGATGTTGCTTAAAATAAATTTACATATATTCAAGGAACTTCCATAACGTTGAAGGAAGTTTATTTGTCATGCCTTATTTTAAGTATAGCATGTCAAAATTATATGATTAAGTGAAATGTTTGACAAACTATTAGTTGGTTTAGTTTGTAAATCCTTATCCAAAAAACATTTCCATATCTGCTTCGACCGAATCAATACCGCCTATGTTGAAATTATTTACTAACACTTCTGTTACATTAGGAGATAAAAAGGCCGGTAATGTGGGCCCAAGATGGATATTCTTTACTCCTAAGCTGAGCAGAGATAAAAGAACAATTACTGCTTTTTGTTCATACCAAGAAATATTATATACAATCGGTAAATCATTAATATCGTCTAGACCAAATACCTCTTTTAATTTAAGTGCAATAACTGCCAATGAATAGCAGTCATTACATTGACCTGCATCTAGCACTCTAGGGATACCGTTGATATCGCCAAGATCAAGTTTATTATACTTATATTTTGCACACCCAGCAGTTAAAATGACTGTGTCATTTGGAAGAGCTTTCGCAAAGTCACTATAATAGTTTCTAGATTTAGCTCGACCATCGCACCCAGCCATGACAACAAATTTTTGGATAGCTCCAGACTTAATCGCATCAACGACTTGATCCGCCAAAGCTAGCACTTGTGCATGTGCAAAACCACCAATTATCTCACCCTGTTCTAGTTCAGTTGGCGGTGGACATTTTTTGGCTTGTTCAATCACTGCCGTAAAGTCTTTTTCTCCATTATGATTAGCCGTTATGTGTAAACAACCTGGAAAGCCAACAGCTCCAGTTGTATATATTCGATTTTTATAACTTTCTCTCGGCTTAACAATACAATTTGTCGTCATAAGAATCGGTCCATTGAAAGCCTCAAATTCTTCTTTTTGCTTCCACCAGGCATTACCATAGTTACCAATAAAGTGAGGATACTTCTTAAAAGCAGGATAATAATGCGCTGGAAGCATTTCTGAATGAGTATATATATCTACGCCTGTTCCTTCTGTTTGTTTCAGAAGCATTTCAAGATCATGTAAATCATGACCTGAAACTAATATACCTGGTCTTGTACCAACACCTATATTAACCTTCGTCATTTCAGGATTACCATAAGCCGTAGTATTCGCTTTATCTAACATAGCCATGACATCCACACCGTATTTCCCTGATTCAAGAGCAATAGCAACCAGTTCATCTATTGATTTCTCATCATCCAAAGTTGCTGCAAGAGTAGATTGTAAGAATGCATCAATTTCCTCGCTTTCCTCTCCAAGGACATTCGCATGTTTTGAATAGGCAGCCAGACCCTTTAAACCATATGTGATTAATTCTCTCAAACTACGTATATCTTCATCAGCAGTCGAAAGAACACCTACATACTTCGCTTTATTTTTCATATTCTCAATATCAGTATCTATCCATGTTGCAGCTTCAGTAAGACCCTCATGATTGTTTAATAATGTCAAACACTTCTGTTTTTCTGTCTGAGTTGATTTAATTTGATTCACAATGGCTTGCTCATCAAAATTGGCATTTGTAATAGTTGTAAACAAATTTAAAGTAATTAAATGATTGATATCTCTTGGGATTTCTATTCCTTCCGCACGTAGACGACTTGTAATTTGAGACAGACCTTTTGTTACCCAAACTAATAAATCTTGCATATCTGCCACTTCCGGTGTCTTACCGCAGACACCCATTTGGGTACAACCTGTACAGCCAGCCGTTTCTTGACATTGATAACAAAACATTTGATTTTTCATAATCTCCTACTCCTTCTAACACCTTGATAGATTGACATTTATTCGTTTAAGACGTTTTCTCTCATTAAGAATAGGATAAAAAAATCGCACAGTATGTTGCATTTGCAACATACTGTGCGATTTTATAATGGCTTTAGCAATCGGAATGTATTCTTATCATAATCTAACAAACCTTCAAGCTTCATATTTGATAATTCCCTCGTCAACGCACTTCGGTTCACACAAAAATAATCCGCCATCTCTAGCCTGCTCATCGGGGATACTATATAGGTACTTCCATTGATCAAAGCTTGCTGAGATAAATATGTTAGTATTTTTTCCCGCAATGTTCTTTTTGACATGATTTCCATTTTTTCCATTAATTGAACATTCTTATTAGCAATAAGCGTAACCATATTTTCGATTAATTGATGATGAAATGTACATGCCCTTGAACAAGTATACATAACCTTTTTAAAAGGCATAAATAATATCTTACAATCAGTTGCAGCATAAAAAGATACAGTGGCAGAAAAATGACTACTACAAATAAACGTTTCTCCAAAGACCTCTTTTTCATGTATGATCATATAGATTGCTTTACTTCCCCATATATCCTCTTTTAACATATGAACCGTTCCTGTAACGACAAGTCCAATACAGCGCAAAGACTCACCAGATAAAGAGATATAATCTCCCTTAGAAAAAGAAACAGTATATGCTCCTATACATGTAAGCATATGCTCTAGCTCATCATGACATTTTATATTTTCGAACAATGGGGTATTTAATAAAAAACAAAAATGCTCTCTCATATATATCACCGATTGTATTATATCAATGAACGTTATCTTACCCGTTCATTGTCACAAAAAGATCATAATTACATAGATGGTAATTTTTCTCATTATCACAAAATATGGAATCTAATTTCAACTTGAAACTTACTTGTAAGGATGGCTATTATTCTTGTCCAAATACTCTAATATCCTATCCACTTGTTTCTGAACAGGATAATCCCCTTCAAGTCGTAAAATGGGGCAGTTCAATTCGGACATCCATTGTTCGTGCAAATACTTACTTCTTACTTCGTTTCCAGCTCTATCATACAAAGAAGCCCACTCTAAAAATGCTGTAGACTCTTTGTATCTGCTAACTCCTACACAAATTTCATCTCCATATCTGTCAATTTCCCGACGTTCTAATCTTGCTAATCGAATATTTTGTGGAATCCACAGAAATATGACTAAATCGAAATTGTGTTTTATTCTATCTCCCCAGCCACATAACACCCCTGATACAATTACTTTCTCATTTTTTAATAGATCTTCTTGAAGCATGGTAATCCTATCATCTATCTCTCTTTTTGAGAAAACTTCTCAATCCAATAATAATCATCTGTATCTAACTGAACATATGGCATGACTTTGGATAATGCAGAAGCAAGAGTTGTCGTCCCTGAACCAGATGCACCTAAAATGTGTATCTTCTTCATTTTTATTTCAACACCTTTCCTCCCTCAGAAGTGTAACTATTCTTAATTTTTCATTTATACTCCACTTCTTGATACAATTATACTCAGTGTAATCCATTCTTTATTCTTCATTTGTTTTCCTATGTAAATAATTTGACCTAAATAATAACTAATATGAGCTACTTCAATTTGTATTGCTTGTAGGACACTTAAAGGTTGCGTCCTTATTGTTATCTCTTTATGTAAGTCAGATGGTTGTAAGTTTTCTATTGTTTGAAAAAGCAATTTCCAACCATCTTCCCAAGCTTTCATTAAATCTTCCTTTTTGTATATATCATCCAAAAATTCCGAATCTCTATCTCTAGATGCCTTCTCACCATCAGTAGTTAAAAATTCTGACCGACGTGATTGCATGTTGCCGCTTAGATGTTTGATGATTATTGCAATATTATTAGATTCCTCATTTGGCCTCCAATGCAACTCTTCCACAGTTAATTGAAGAATGGCTTTTTCTGCCCGTTCCTTAAAATGAATAAATTGCTTCAATACTAGTATTAGATATTCCTTCTCAAAATGGCTCAAACAAGTTGCCACCTCTCTCTGAATTCATTTCAGTTCTCGTTTATAGCGTAGGGAAACATATGCTGCCTCTTCTGGAAGCTCATAAGCTGGACGCTCCCCACAATAGTTAAATCCTACCTTTTCATAAAACTTGATACCCATAAAGTTATCCTTAGTTACAGAAACCCATTGTTCATTTGCCCCACGTTCCATTTGATCTTTTGTAATGGCTTCTAACAATTGACTACCAATACCTTCCCTTTTTCTATCAGGATCTACATATAGAACAAACAATTCGGAAACAGACTTCTCGGTAAAACCACCGCCACCAGCACCTACAATATTCCCACCCTCAATTGCTACAAACCACCCATTCCATTCCTGATTCGTATGAATGATTTCATTTGTTATTCTACCTTCATTGTAAAAATCCTCAATAACTTTCTCTAAATGATTTGCTGCTATCAAATCTTTATACGTTACCCTTTGTCCATCAGAGCAGACTTTAATGATTCCTTTTACATCTTCTAAATCAGCATGACGTATTTGTATCATATTCTTCTCCTTTCTTTTTCTTGACAACAGCTTTATATGAGTTTCATTAATTCAATTTCATCTCTAATAGGAATGCCATGGTCACCTATTAAAGGGATTTCAGGTTTAATCTTTCTTGCTTCCAAAACAGCATTATAATAAATATTGGACAAAACATAATCACGCTTTTGATAAAATTTTAATGCACGAAGGTTATCATTAGTCGTAACAAGTTTTACTTTGTTACATTCTACTGTTTTTGCCATTACTTCTACCTTTTCAAGTAGCTTCGTTCCAATACCTTTATTTTCTTCCATACTATCTAACGAAATAATCTCACATTCATTCTTTAAAATGTAATAAGTAATTAAGCCCATGATTTTCATTTCGTCATCTAACATAACAAATCCATCTAATTCACTGCAGTTATATGTTCCACTTGAAATCACCATTTGCGGACTTCCCCAATTTGTTATGAAAGAATCGAGTAGGCTCTTCTTATCTATATCCTTTGTAGTAAATATTTGCATTTCAAATATCACCCCATTTTAAAACATTCCACGAAAAATTTTACCATACTTTTACAATCACTTTTGGTATTTCGTAAAAAATAAATCCACTTTACCAATAAGTAAAGTGGATGGAAAACTATGAGTCATCACACATCATACATTTATTCACAATGGTATGTATTCCTTATAAACCTTTTTCAGCTATTAGTTTTTCAAATTTTTTAACTGACAGAATTTCATTCGTGATAAATTCTCCGTTGAAAAATAGGCAAAAGCTTGTACAAGGTGCTGGAGCATTCTGTGCTTGCTCAGCCGTTTCAAAAAGGATAGATGTAAACGGTATATTCTTATCCATTGCAACTTGTTCAATAAGTGGTACGTACTTTACAGTAAAAGGACACTGTTTAGAAAAATACAAAACAAATCCCGGCTTAGAAATATGAAGCTTTTTAGCATTTTCCTTAAAGCGAGGGACGTGGGAATCTTCATTAAAAGCTAAATATAAGAGTTCAAATGGCTTTACTGAATCTGCCAATTTAAATCCTTTATATTTCAAGTATCTAGAGTCAGACAAAAATGGCATTTTCTTCTGAGATGAAAGAACAACCAAGCCTTTTTTCCCTTTTTCCTTACAATCTTTCATGCATTCATCTAGAAGCAAATTGGCATTACCTTGTCCTTTATACTGTCCTGATACCCAAAAGCAATCAATATACATATAGTCATCTGCTTCAATTGGGCACCATGCCTTTTCTGCAGGTATATACTCGATAAAGCATTTGCCGCGTACATCTCCTTTCTTAAAAACTAGTCCATCCTCAAATCGTTCTGACATCCATGATTTTTTAGCCATTACCTGACTATCTTTGTTATTAGAAATAGCACAGCAAATATGCTCGTGTTCTATATTATCTTTAGTAATAGTTACAATGTTCATTTTGTCTCCCCCTACGATTGGTTTATTATTTTCATTCAATGATTATAATTATTCTGAAATAACACCTTTCCCTACCTATTTACAATATTCTAACACATTAAACCTGACAGCTTCATGTCAGTTTATGAATAACCATTCTCCTTTAATTCTAAAACTAAAAACCATTTCCCCAAATAGAGAAATGGCTCATAAGAAAACAGCTTTATTTTTCTATATAAACAGAACGTACAATCGTTTTATTAAAAAGTTCACCAGAAGAGCTCTTACCTACTATATCAATCGTCATATTATATACGCCTGATTGAGGCACTTCTGGTAATACTCCTGAAAATGAATTCGAACTCTCATCCATAACTTTAGCTCGTTTGCCAATTTCATTTCCTTTATCATCGACCAAATGAACACTTACGTTTGTTTCATTGGAAAGAATACTCGTGTTAGCTGGTGTCTTCACCTTAAAATGTTGGCCTTTCTCCTTTATCTTACCCTTCATTTCCAATACAAATGGCTTAGAATCACTATATTGTGTCGTTAATAAATACGCATCGTTTTTCATTGGCGTTTTCATTCTAACAGTCCATTTACCTGTTTCCATATTCGATAAAGAAAGTGTATGGGCCGTTGCTCCTGAAAAGATTGTCGCTTCATCAAAGTTGGATTGTTTAACTGTCTTGGCTGGACTAATTACTCCTGAAGGTGAAACAATTTCTACTTTAGCAGTTTTGGAAGCAGTCAAAATCGTAATATTTCCAGTATTAGAATCTCCTACAGAAAAACTATGTTCAACCCAATCATTTTGAACTAACGGACCACCGTGTACGTATTGTGATGTGCCAGTTGTTATCGTTTCATCGGATACTGAATCGCTTAGCGAATTGGCTACACTAGCAACTGAGGATGATCGTAAGTATGGTTCAATTCTAGAGAAAACCTTAGTACCTGTTCGTATATTGTCATGATCTATGCTAGAATCCGTAAATAAGTGAATTCCATAAGGTAGTTTAGTACTCCACTCATTTACTAATCCATCATTTGCACCGTATGAGGATAAATATAGCCCTCCCGTAGCTAATGCCGAAAATGCAGGACCTTTATCCGTACCAGCAACAGTATAATAGTTATTTTTACGAGAATTGGCATTACTATCGGTAACTGATCGAAACTGTGCCATTTGACCAGTTTGTAAAGAGTAGGTGCCATCATCCTTTTGACCAAGTAATGACCCGAGCCATCCAGCCCACCAACTATAGGCTAAATCTGCTAAATTCGAACCATGGTGAGGAGATCCAAGTGTAATAACTCTTCCCACGTACTGGTGAGCACCGTAGTGAACAAGAGCTGCTTGCGTATCTGGACCTCCTTTACTATGAGCAACAATGTTGACCTTTTGTCCACCAAAGTGACGACTAATTTGTCCTAACATGCTTGCTAGCAATTGCCCGTTTTTGTACTGATTGGACGAACCATTCCCAGCAGCATCATAGAGCTGAACGAAAACTGTTTGATAACCAGCCTCATATGCTTTCGTATACATATCATTAATACCATGATAAACTGTTTCTCCATACCAACTTGTCGAGCTTCCGTTTTTACCTTGTACAAATACAATGGGTGGTTTAGTAGAGCTATAATTTGGAGGTTTGCTACCGAGAAACCAATCACCTGGCGTAAAGGTTTCAGATGGGGGTGTTAACTTTCCTTTAGGCTGTAATATGCCTGCTGAAGTAGTAGATGGTGTGACGATGAATGCAAATGTTAAAATAGCTACAAGTAAAATCATACAATTTTTTAACCTATTTCTCAAAAAATCTCCTCCTTTTTTAAGAAAAGCACTGGATTTAGACCGTTGTCTATTCCCAAAATCTGCTCTTGAAAATCATTAAAATATAGGCTATGAAACTATCTCATACGATACCTCCCAATTTTATATAGTCACTCTTTACACGAGCGCTAGAATATGTTTATGCTGTTTATTAATAGTTCCTTCATCTTTTTTTAAAATAATCAAAAAGGGCTAACATAAAACTATTAAAATATGCCTATATCAAACTCGGAGGAGTCTTTCGGATTTACCCTCGTTTATTTTTGTTAAATATCCACCATAACCTCTCAAAATAACTAAAATAAAAAACACCTTCAAAAAGAAGATGTTAATTATATGCTTTATCTACAATTTTCACTGATTCTTTAGAGATTAAAATAATATCGTTTACCTTTGCTTCCTTTGGAAGCATTTGTTTTGGAAAATCATAAAGAGTTCCATCTATCGAAAATGTAACAACATTACCTTCAATATTATAAATTTTACCTTCGATTTTTTCACTCAACATATTTACACCTCTTAGTCATTCTTTATTGCAGAATAATAATATCACAAATAAAAGAAATATAATGATTGTAATTATGAATAAAAGGTGATTTTTATCACTAGTTGTTGGATAGATGCAGAAGCAGATAAATGAGCTAACAAATTTACATATCGATAACATGGTAATACCAGAAAAAAATGAATTCGTAATAGTCATTATAACGAATTCATTTTTTCTATTTTTTATTGTATTTTATAATAGTAGTTTACCTACCATACTCCTCATAAAACAAGGCTAGAAAGAAATCCTTTTCCCTCTAGCCTTGTTTACTTATAATATCTTTGCCATAAAATACTCATCATAATAATCCTTACCTATTTTTAATGATTTTCTTTTTAATCCTTCTACTTCAAAGCCACTCTTTTTATACAATTTTACTCCTGCCTCATTTTGCGTTACAACCGTTAATTCTAATCTTACAATATTAGAATGCACTGCCCAATTCTCTAGTTCCTGAAATAGTCTTGTTCCTATTCCAACACCCCTATATTCTTCTAAAATACCGATAACAAGATAAATAGAATGCCTTGTTTTCCTTGCACTTCCGCCCATCGCTATCAAATATCCAATTAGATTACCTTTTTCATTTTCTGTAACAAAAATGACTGAATTACTTTGTCTTTCTATTATTTCTAATTGTCTACGTTGTTGCTCAGGTGTTGTTTGTCTCTCTCCAGATTCCAATAACATATAATTAGATTCCGATTCAACTTTTTTCACTAAGGTTATAAACTCTTCCGCATCTTTGATTTCAATTTTTCTAATAAGCATTTTGATCCCCTTATTCTTATAAATTATTTCTTAGTAACCAAATTTATTAATAAGGTTGTTTTCTAAAAGATAGTTGTTTTTAAAAAAGTTCATTGGAAAATGAGCTCAAAAAGGTCAATCGGAGCGTTATTCAATGATTTTCATTATTTGATTGTGCACTAAAGCAACTTAATATCAAAGTCATTCCAACAACGATACCCAACAAATTAGTCGCAGACATTTTAATAACCAAAATGGAAGACGTATATTGTTTAGTATTTCAGGTAAAGAATCAAAGGATGCGAATGTAGTTAATATTGGATAACTAAACAAAAGTAACATGCCTGCAATCGTTACGCACCAAAATAATGATGGATTAAATGTAAAAGACCATTTCTTCACAAAAAGAAGTGAAAGATAAAAGCCAAATAAAATAGAGGCTATTAAATGATACCAAACAATAGCGTTGACAGAAAATGTTTCACTCGCATAATTGTTCACTTTCATGTCATAGTTCATATAATTTGTTATAAAAATAATAAAACCGATAACCCAAAGAATCTTCAAAAAATAAGGTAACCATTTTATTTTTCAAAAATCCTCTCCTTTATTTCTTTACGTTCTTATATAAAAAAAGTTTCAAAATATTCCCATTCTAAAAAAGTCAGTATCTAGGCTTACTAAGTAATCCTAGATACTGACTTTTACTTTACTTATTTTCAACGAAAACCGTATTCAAATCCTTTTGGACTAATTCTGCAACTAATACATAACGATTTGGTGCATTTCCTATAAAATCAAAAGGATAGCATGTGGTAACGGTTAAGGTCGGCTTTGTTTTAGGCACAATGACTGTTCGATCGTCACTGTCAACTATACGTGTCTTCTTCACTTTGAAAGTAAAGGTACCTGCAGTCGTTGTCGTAATAAGTTCATCCCCTACACCTACTTCACCTAAACGACGAAATACCGTATCACGATGACCGGACAAAACTGAATTATCACGTTCTCCTGGTAAAACAGAGCCAGCAAAATGCCCAACACCTTTCGCAAGCTCATCTTCATCCGTTCCATGTATAATTGGTAGTTTTTTATCGAGCTTAGGAATATATAGCTCCCCCATAAGTTCTCCCATTTTCGGGATTTGTTTATAGTTCACTTTATTCTCATGCTTTTTATTAACACTAGCCACAAAATCAGTGGATACCTCTTCTTTTATCGTTGTTTTATTCCATTTGTAAATCGTGTATCCGGCTAGTAATTTATAAGCATTTGTTGTCGTGAAATAAGCACCGCTTAGCAATAAAAGCAAGGCAGTAATGAGGAGAATCCATTTTTTCCGTCTGCGAGGCACTATTCGTTTCACTTATTTTACAGCTCCTGCTTTTCTAAAAATGAAAAATGCCGCTCCTATTAATACTAAACCAAAGAATAGTGCTTCCATATAGTTTCCTGCAGTATTTGGTAATTTCCCACCTTTTACAGTTGTAGGTTTGTTAACTGGCTTTTCTTCTATTTTATCAGCCGTATTACCAATGACATTTCCCGTTTCATGAATGATATCTGATCCAATCATATCACCAGTCAAAGTTAAGTCTATTAATAATTCACCAGAAGTATTGTACACTTCAATAAAAAGACTCGCACCTTTCGTATCCTTCAAGGTTAACAAATTTTCGAAAGAAATCGGTGTTTTCACACCATCTTTTACTAGATAGAAAGAAAAATCCAATTGTAGTAGGTTTTTAAGTTCATCCGTAATACTAATGAACTCAGCAATTTGTGATGATGTCAATTCGTCTATTACTTCGAAATCCGCAAATGATTCCATTCTAACAGATAATGCTTCAAGCTTATTTGTTATAGTCGGATCTTGTTCAACGACATTTTCAATATGACCAATGAAATGATTCAATTCCGCTTCAGTAATTCCTAATTCTTGAAAGAATACTTCTAGGTCTGCGAAAAGATCTTCATCGTTATCACCAATACCTGAATCTAGTAAAATAATATCCTCGATATCATAGACAAATAAAAATGTTTCTTCAATTGATTTTCCATCTTCTAATTCATCATATTCTTTTAATAGAGATTCGAGCTCTTCTCTTGTCATATCATAATCATTTAGTAGCTGATTTAACGTCTCTGTTGTAACGCGCGATCCTAAAGTATCACGTAAGTCTTCTACATCTTCAAAATCAGCAAGAGTTAAATCAAAAGACGCTAAATATGAATCTAATTCTTCATTTGTTAGTTCTACTTCTTGTAAATAGCTTTCAAGCTCCTTAGCATCAACTGCCGCTAGTGCTGAAAACCCTCCTCCAAAAAGAAGTATCGTTGATAATATGGTTGCAATAATTGCTTTCAATTAAAGGCCTCCTACATATTCAAAAATTAGCATTGCTAGAAGATTATACTATTATTTGAATAATAAAAATAGCAAAAAAAGTATTAGTACTTAATACCCTCTTAGTCTAATAAATGTTTGTAACAGTTATCCGAAAGTATAAAGACCATTTCTGTTTCAAAATTAGGATAAATTTCATCCCCGAAATATTCATAAAATTATGTACAACTATATGACATAATATGCTTATAGGAAAAAATTTTTTCGGGAGGAAACAACATGAGACATTACAAGAAGCTACCCTTAGTAATAAAATTTGCAATTCTAAACATTATTTTAATTCTCGGGGTAATTATTAATAGTTTTACAGGGATTTATAATGTGAAACAAGTAAGCGATAATTCAAATGAACTGTATAAGGATAATTTACATTCCGTTTATTATTTAGGAAAAATCACAAAAAACCAAGAAAAAATCAACATTTTTTACACACAAATTTTTAATACAAAAAACACAAGTTATCAAAGTCAATATTACGATGAAATTGTGACACTCCGAAATGAAAATAATAATCTACTGAATGATTTCAAGAAAACTAGAATGAGTGATAAACAAAAACAAATCTTTAATGATTATCTGCAAGTAGAATCCGATTATAACAATAGTTTAGACACAGTTATTCATAAGGTGATTAATAATGAAAAATTTGACTTTAATGCAGTATTTGAACCAATTAAGCAACTAGAAAAAGAAAGAAATGACCTAGCTCTGCAATTAGAAGAAATTAATATACAAAGTGCTGATGATAAAAATAAAGACAATAACAGTGCCTATAAAAATATTTTCTACAATAGCATCATTATGATTATCGTGACACTAATCATCAGTTTAGCATTTTACTTATACCTACGAAATTACATTAAAAAAGCGATATCTAGTATTCTTGATGTTGTCAAAGGTTTTGAAAAAGGTGATTTAACCAAACGAGCAGAGGTCATATACCATGATGATCTTGGGGAAATTGCTACAAAATTAAATGAATCGGTTTCTCATATTCATAGTCTCATGATGAACGTAACAAACACCACTACAGAAATGAGTGCTTTAAGTGAGGAATTATCTGCATCTATTGAAGAAATCACTTCCTCAATAGACGATATTGACACTACTTCAAGAGATGTAGCACTCGGTAGCGATACACTGAGTGCAGCAACAGAAGAATTAAATGCAACTGCTTTAAATGTACTTGAAAACACGAAAAGGATCACTCATAAAACAAAGGATGGTGTCGAATTTTCACAAGAATTGAAAAAAAGAGCGATTTCTGTTAAAGAAACGGCAGTTGAAGCATCTCAAACAGCACGTAACTTGTATGCTGAAAAACAAAATATGGTTCTACAAGCCATTCAGGCAGGAAAAATCGTGTCAGAGGTCAAAGTAATGTCCGATACCATTGCCGATATAGCAGAACAAACGAATTTATTAGCCTTAAATGCTGCTATCGAAGCGGCAAGAGCTGGTGAGCAAGGTAAAGGTTTTGCTGTTGTAGCAGATGAAGTACGTAAACTAGCAGAACAATCTTCAAAAACAGTAAAAGAAATCCAGAATGTTACAAGTCAAGTGGAAGAATCTTTTATGAACCTAGCGACCAATGCACAAGATTTATTGCATTTCATTGATAATAAGGTTGATGCTGACTATGATACCTTCCAAGAAAATGGCATTCAATACGAGAAGGATGCCATGTACTTCAATAGTCTAGCAACTGAAGTAGCCACATCTATGGAATCTATGCAGCAATCTATGATTGAAATTCAAAAAGCCATTGAAAATGTGGCAGATGTTTCTGTAAAAGCATCTGAAAACTCTAATACTATTACAAGTAATATTTCAGAGACATTACAAGCGATACAAAATGTAGCTGAATCGTCAGTTCAACAAGCACAAATTGCAGAAAATGTTTCTCAAGAAATCAATAAATTTAAGATTTAATAACATACTAAGTTAAGCTTTTATGGTTGAAAAGCATAAGGCATCATATGGATAGTAACTTATATCCTTGTGATGCCTTACTTGTTATTCAACTAGTGTTCGATATACAATCTCATTTAGAAGTAGGTATGGATGTTCATTTTCTAAAACATATTGAGCAAGGTACGGATTATCCGTAATGACTCCTTTGATTGGTTTTTCAACAACCTTTCTCATCTCTTCTTCTTCGTTTACTGTCCATACATACACGGGTTTACCAAGACTCTCTAACTTGGCAATCATTGCTTTAGAAATGAAAGTTGTTTCAATACTGTAGTTATCAGCGGATTTTAAGCTTTTAAAATCTCCATATGCAATTGCGGAAATTAAAGCCGTTTCAATATCTGGATTTTGTTTTTTTACTTGTTTTAAAATTTCCCGATTCATAGATGCAATAATGCATTGATCTTTAAAATCGTATTTTTCAATGATTTTCAACGTTCGAGCAACCAAATCTCTTTCATGTCCACTACTTTTAAGCTCAATCATTAGATTAATTTTATCCTTTGAGTAGGAAACTGCTTGTTCTAGAGTGGGAATTTTTTCTCCTACAAATCTCCCACTTCCACCTGTATCATATTTTCGTGACTGTTTTAGCGTCACATCCCATACGTTTTTATTTACACCTGTAGTTCTTCTGAAATTTGTGTCATGCAGTAAAATTAATCCACCATCCTTCGTTTGTTGAACATCAACTTCAGCATAATCCGCTCCACTATCAACTGATTCCTTCAAGGCAACTATAGTATTTTCAGGTGCAAAAAGCGCCCCTGCTCTATGTGCTACTATGTCAATTTGACTACGTGATCCAGAAAGTATTTCTGATTTAAAATTTGGAGACAATTCTACATAAAATAAAAAAAGTGTTCCTATAAAAATGGCTTTTATTAGCTGAGGAACTCTTTTTCTCCAAGTAGGGCGAGCCTTAATAACGAATTTGTCTTCATATGACGGATTATATAGAACCGTAATCAGAGCTATATTTCCAACGGCACATAGTACTCCAAATGCCACTCTTCCTAGGTTATCCACTATTGAAAAGTAAAACCAAAATTGAGCTTGTGCCTCTACCCCTAAATAAAACATTTTGACCATCACTAAAATCAATAAAATTCCTACATAATAAACTACAGCAGCAATTAGCCAAAGGGAGACCGACCATACAATAAAATAGAAAAAGGTAATCAACCATCTCCCTTTAAGCATAGATGAGCTTTTTCTACATGCCTCTCTAAAGCTTTCATTCTTCCATGTCATTTCATGTAAACTAAAGATCCAACGAAAAAAAAGTGTTAACATCAAAAGAATACTTGCCTTGTATGCTAGATGTAAAAATGGTGTATCACGGATATAATCTAAAATAAATCCCGGAATCTTAATGACAATAAGCGGTCCAGCTGATAAAGAAAATCCAGTTAAAGGAATAACAATAGCCACAAATGGTATAAGTAACACATTTTTGAGGTTCAGGATTTTTGCAGCTTGTATGATAGCCCCTATCATTAACTTTATTGACCCCATTTTCCTTCCCTTAACACCATGTTGGCAATAGAGAATAAGCGCTGTAATTTCAATATAAATATATAGAAAAAAAAGAATGGCTAGTATCAGTAAGTAAATAATCGATTGTGGATTTAAAAACAACAATGAAAGATTTTGAACGGTTAGGTAGCTCAGCCCAGCTGTCGTTAGTGCTTTTTCTAGTAACACCTCAAAAATTGGCGCTATAAAAAGGAAAAGGATTTTATAGAGAAGCTCGAATATTAATATCGTACTCCAGTCCCAAAGGATGAGCCGAAATGCTTTTCCAAATACTTGTTTCACTTTTAGCCACAACCTCTGTTTCGTTATTTGCTACAAAATAAACATTCTTTTATTAGGATAACCTTTTACATCATTCCTATAAGTATGCTCTTTCAAGTTTTACCTATATTTAGTTTTTTACATCCTAAAAGGTTCGTGATTTTTTTACTACGTAACGAATATCATTCAATTGCTGGTCCATGCAGTCATTGTGTGCGCGAACCATTCATTATAAACGGCTTACAGATTTACAATAAAAGACGACTAAAATGAATTTAAACACTTTTAGTCGCCATATTTTTCTTTTTTCATTTTTATATCGTTGCTAAACAGAAGTATTTTCCCCTGTATTCTTTGTGTCTATAAATGAAAAATAAGGTAAAGTTAATCCTAATATAGAAGTTATACATATGATAAAGCCAATACATATATACAATTGACGCACTCCCCAGATTTCACCTAAAAAACCACCAATCAAGACACCAACTGGCATTGAAGCTCGAATAATAAATAGACGAACAGAGGTCACCTTGCCTAACAATTCGTTCGGTACATATTGCTGACAAATCGTTATATTATGAATATTAAATATCGCCAAAGCTACTCCCGCTATACCCTCTATGAGAAATGCTA
The DNA here is from genome assembly GCF_000321185.1 of Bacillus sp. AP8. Classification (NCBI taxonomy): domain Bacteria; kingdom Bacillati; phylum Bacillota; class Bacilli; order Caryophanales; family Bacillaceae; genus Bacillus; species Bacillus sp. AP8. The sequence goes on along the minus strand of NZ_CAPG01000022.1, from coordinate 7,532 downwards.
AGTACAGACTAGTAGTAATCCCTAATAATATATAAGTAAATCCTCCAATAGATAAGGCTCCTAGCATGATCAACCTACGGCTTTTGTTCGTTATTTTTCCAACAAGTAATGAACCAATCACGTATCCTAGTGGAAACCCTGCAAGAAAATAGCCATATTGAGCAAAACTCCCTGATAATTCCTTCGTAATATAAGGAAGCGTAATAACCATTGTTACTCCTACTCCAAATTGCACAAAAGCTAGAAAAAAACCTAACCAAGTAATAACTCGTTGTTTAAAATAATAGGAGATTCCTTCTGTAAATTGATTCATCCAAGATTGTCGAACATGATTAGGAGAATATGATTCCTCAATAAAAAAGAGCATCATACCACTTGTCAAAAGTAAAAGAATAATAAAGCTCAATGTTAGAATGATTCCGAAAGATTCAACAAAAATCCCAGCAACGAGAGGAGCTATAAATGTCATGAGTCTTACAGTTCCATCAATATAGGCATTTGTCTTTACTAAGATGAGGTTTTAAAACGATAGTTGGAATGATAGATTGATTAGCTGGTGTAAAAATAGGAGTTATTAATCCTATCATTAGTTGAACGATATAAATGTGCCAAGATTGCAGGTTTCCTGTTATGTAAATGATGAGAGGTAAAAGAAAAATGAAACCTCTGGAACATTGAGAATAAATCATCATTTTCTTACGACTGTAAGAATCAATAACTGGACCAATGAATAGCTGTAGTATGAGTGAAGGAATGAAATATAGTAACCACATGCTTCCCAAAGCCATAGTAGATCCAGTTAGCTGATAGACTAAAACTGAATTGCAGAAAGTACCAAAAGCACCCCCTAGTTCAGAGATGGCATTACCAATCCAAATAATGATAAAAGAACGATTAGTAAAAATTGAAGGATTCACCATATCCACTTCCTATTCTTTACTTCCTTAAAAAATGATTCATTTCCTCTGGTAAAAATTCAATAGCTTTCTTCTTAAGTGAATACTTTGATTCAACGATTTCTACTAATTTTGCTGCTCTCAAAATTTTCAGATGATGATGTATAGTTGATTTACCAATGTTTATTTGATTGGTAATATCCTGTAACGTCCTTTCTTCTTCATATAATAGTTTCACTATTTTTAATCGTACCTCATCTCCTAAAGCTTTATATTTAAGGAGTAGGAAATTGTCTGGTAAATATCGATCACAAGGAGAAATACTTTCATTAGCAATGGGATAATAAAATATTTTTGTATCTTCCATATCCGCTTCAATGTTCCACGGACGATAAATATAGTGAGGAATTAATAAAACATGATTAACAGAAGGCTCTGGTGTATAAGCAACGCCTCCAGTTGACCATTCCACTAAATCTTCAGATTTCAATTTTAACTTCATCCGCTTTTTCATTTCACAATCTGTCTGTAAGATTTGTTGCAGATATACTTCATCTTTTTCAATCACTTCTAGATACCATCCTGACAAAACGGCTATCAGATGTTCTTTCAAAGTCTCCCCATCTACTTCACTTATAAATTGTATATAGCTAGGGAAAAAAGAATTATCATGAGTATGTTCTTTCATTTCATTTATAGCCGATTCTGAACCCTTTGCAGCTTTTTCTCTAACAAGCTGATACTTATCACCTATGAACGGCAAACTATGATATTTCAAGTCATTTATAGGAAGAACATTTATGTAGCTTATAAACTCTTGTAAATCGGCGAAATCCTTAATATGTAGTAACTGAAGCAATGATTTCCAAGTATTATGTTCCTCTACAAAAGCTATCTCGTTCAGCAATTCGGTTGATAATGATTTTCTAATTTCTTTCCAATACTTTCTAGGTTTTTCTAATGTATCTAGAAGTGTTGTATTCGTAATTGCGGCAATTCCAAGTGCACACTCCCATAAAATTGAATACTTAATCTCGACCTGATAGGTTTCTTTCTTTCTACTTGTCTGGTTTAATACTACCAAAGATACACCCCCTTCTATTATCTTCCAATTATTATTCTATATTTATCGAACAAAAAATTCAATATTTTTAGAATTTAAAGGTCAAATAAATGATTCTTTAAATAGATTGATTTCAAACTGTAGCTAAGCTTGTTGATATCCACTGCGAGCAAACGTTTTCCACGGGCGGGGCCGAGCCTCTTCCCTCGCTACGCTCAGCCCAGTGTCTCGTCTATCCCGCTTTTCCTGCAGGAGTCGCCACTCTCCGCTTCAATCAACTAGAAAAAGTCTCCTTTTATATAGTGGAATACCTAAAATAAGGTATTATCTATACGTTCATCGTGTTAATTAGTTAAATAAATTTTAGGATTAGGAATATGAATCCATACAGAGCACTCATTACTTTTTAGCTATTAACATACACAAAAATAAATAAAAGATATGAAGAAAATAATCTCTCCATACCTTTTGTCGACAATCTGAAATCAATCTTTATTAAAATGATTTTTCGTCACTTATTTACTTACTAAGTAAATCCGTTCCATATGAATTATCAATAGAACATAGCCAATCACCTTGTGAACTTTTCCTAAATACATAAGTCGCTTTTCGATCCATAGAAAATTCCAAGTCTTTTTTATCAGCTTCAAGAAGTGTTTGCGAAATGACTAAAGCAGTATCCCCGGCTTCTAATATCAACATCTCTCCCTGTGTTGGTACCACACTATTATTAAAATATTTTGCAATGGCGATCAATGCTTTTTTAATTTCATCTTTCCCTCTAGCAATCATACCAGGCTTAACTACTAAAATAGCATCATCCGTATAATAATTCATGAGCGTATCAAAATCTTCCTGCTTAATTGCCATATCACACTTTTTTATGATTTCTTTTAATCCATGTTCCATATCATACACTCCCTAAAGCAAGTCTTTACTCTTAGTATACCTTTTGAAGGAAGGATTTCATGCTTCCTTCAGATTAATCTACGAATCTTTTTCAATTTATTCTATACCAATGAAGTGCATTTTTATATAAAATCTTCTCAGACTCTTTTTCAGTAAAAGTATCCAAAATTAGTTCTATATCAGCTTCTTGAAAAGGTCTATTTGCTCTTGTAGACGGTAAATCTGTACCGAACATGAGAGCATCCGGATTAATTTCATAAATCAGTCTCATCACTTTACCAGCATCAAAATCAATTCTACCAAATCCTGTTGCTTTTACTCTTAAACCTCGATTTACTAAGTACAACATATTTTCTAGTCCTACTCTTGATAGTCCAAGATGATCTATAGTCACCGCAGGAAGTTTCTCAATTATAGATCGAATCTCGGTTAAGGATTTTGCATCGATATACAGCTCTGTATGCCACTTAACCAATTCATACACTTTTCTTGCCAAGTAGTCTAGTTTAGAAATATCCTCAGAGCCGCCTCGCTTCACATTAAAACGAATGGCTCTTACTCCAAGAGTGTGTAACTTCAAAATCTCATTATCTGATGTATGATAAGGTAACTGAGTTACACCAACAAAACGATTACCTAGAGTTTGTAGGGCATTTCTTAAATACTTCTGATCAAATTCTTGAAAAGAACTTGAAACAACGGCTCCTCCAATAACTTGTAAATCTTTCATTCTATTTTTGTAATCATCTACGGTAAAAGGTTTCGGTATAAATCCTTGATTTTCTATCAACGGATATTTTGGATTTATAATGTGTAAATGGCAGTCAAATATTTTCATGATATTTCTCTCCATTTAGCCAGCATGTACATTCATTCTATTTGTTAAGCAATGATTAATAAATAATGTAGTATTTTTGATTATTGATAAGAGTAACTTATTGTTTTTGAGCTCTTTTACAAAAAAACAGCAATAAACCCTAAATATTACTACCATTATCGAAATATGTAATAGAAAAAAAGAAGGCTGAGTTGCATTTCGCTCCAGGATGCTCGCTTTCCACGGGGCGGATAGTGAGCCTCCTCGGCATATAGTGCCTGTGGGGTCTCACCTGTATCGCTGCTCCCGCAGGAGTCTCGCACCTTACGCTCTAATTTACTTTTTTTGCTAAGTTTATTCACCAAATATATTTAAAAACAACAATTTTTTAGAAAACAGCTAAAAAGAAATACTTTAATCTCATCCATTAACAAACAAGAATTCCCAAAAAAAGAACCAACTAATGTCAGTTCTAAATCAAGCTCTTTATACTTATATACATGCATCGAACGGAGTTTCACTATAACATTTATCATTTATCGATAGTACAATCTATTTCAATGGGATGCTTTTTTCATTCTATGATAAATCTTTTATCCAACTTGAATAACTTGTAGTGTTGGTAGAGTATAGCTTGAACCTTGGGGTATTTCAGCAACAAGTTTAACGATATCTCCCTCTAATAAAGAAAACAATTGAGTTGAATTTAAATTTGCAGTAGTAGTAGATTTAGTCATGGATGAGGCTACTATAATCGTATCATTAATAACAATTTGAAACTTAGCCGGGTTACTTGTTGCAGCAGATGATTCAACTGCTACATTATAACTAATTTGATAAACACCAGCTTTTATGATTTCCAATCCTTCTGAATGTAACTCGACATCTTGTAAAGGACCAGCGATTGTAAATTTCACATTCCCATTTTGATTACTCTTTGCCGTGGAGTATGCAAAACCATGAGCTAAATTTAACGTTCCGGGTAATCCAGCAGGTCCTTGGTCACCTTTATCCCCTTTTGGACCTGGGGGTCCTTGTGGTCCTCTTGGTCCACGTTCACATCTGCAGCAATTGTATTGACAGCAATATGGACAATGTTCCATATTCATTTCTCCTTTCTATTACATCATTTATTTATTCATCTTTCTATTGACGAACATTGATTGGGACATTAATAAGTGTTCCACTAGAGCTAGATCGAATAGAGATGGCTCTTGTTGCATCAGGTTGGATGGTTGATGGTTCAACCCGATACTGCCAGACCCCAAGTGCATCTACTTCTACTTGTGATAGGACCGTACCATTAAGTGTGTTACCAATAAAAATTGTGATGACTACTCCAGGGCCAGGCACATCGGATGTTCCAGAAATTCGCCATTCTGTATCTCTTGTTCTAAATTCAGCTCGAGTAACAGTCAAACTATCAGGAATCGTTGAGACTTCAGTGATATCCGTCGAAGTGCCTCCAGGGCCACTAACTGTTAATGCAAATGCAAGTGTTGCTAATTGTTTAGGGAAAGGAAACGTAGCGATGAGCGTATCTGCATTTGTTAGTTGAACAGGCGGTCCAGCAACTTGTTCCCAGCTGAAGCTTGTTGCATCTCCTATTACACTACCATTTAGTGTGACTACTGTTCCTTGAGTGACGGTTTGATTCGGACCAGCGTTAGCAATCGGTGCTGGTGCAGACTCAACCACTTCTATATTGACAGTATCAGAAGATGGTCCCCCTTCACCTTGTACTGTTAATTCAAATGTTAGTGTTGTTGCAGTTGCAGGAGCTATAAAGGATGGTGTTGCTGTATTTGCATTTGCTAGAGTGACCGGAGTACCAGCAAGTTGAATCCACTTGAAACTTGTAATAATTCCAGTTGAATTCATTCCATTAAGGTTAACAGTAGAATTAATAAGGACCGTTTGATCTTGGCCAGCGTTAGCTACTACAGCAATTGGACCATTAGGAGATCCTATTACAGTTACTGGGATAATGGTGTTCCCTCCAGCTGTCGATTGAATCTGAACATTCGCTGGTACGTTTGTTAGATTTATAGCCAGAATACCATTAGCCGGAATTGGTAGATTACCAATTCCAAAATCTGTTACCGTTAATACTATAAAATTTACTGTATCGCTTGTTACTGCTTCAACCGTGAGAATTTTAGAATCATTATCATAGTTTGCAGTTGCTGTTATAAAGTCGACTGGTACTGATTCTTTAATGCTTACAGGGTTATCACTATTATTTTTAACCGTAATCGTACTAGGTGGAGTACTTCCTGTATAAGAAACACGAGCAAAATATAGACCATTTTCACCTTGTAGAATCGTAGGATTAATGCCTGTCCCACTTATCTCAAGAATTTGTGGAGTAACATCTGATGTAGCAAAAACATCTATTAAGCCTCCAATATTATCGCTTTGTGTATAAGTTGTTCTTATAACATCAACACCTGATATCGTTGAGATTTTGCCTAACAATGCAAAATTTCTAGTTTCAATACAGTTATCAGGATCAAGACCTGGAGTAGTAGAACGATCTGGTGATCCAATTCCAATTCCAGGTCCTTCAATTCTAAAGATATTTTGAGGCTCTCCAAAAGGATCTACAAACAAACTGCCAATTATAGGATGAAGTTGATTTGGGTCTCCAATATATCCCACTGGGGCAAGTGGTGCCACATTAGGATCCCATAGTAAAAATGGGTGTACACGATTGCTTAGAGGAAGTTCAAAATCCCCACAAGTTGATGCAAGAATATCTTCTGTGAAGTTTATTTCGCCCAATCCTTGTCCATCTGGCTCAGCAACAAAAGTATCTACTCCATATGGATGTGTAACGATATATTCCACATTAGGCTGTAATCCGGCCACCCGAATTCGAACACGTCCAAACACAATTTGATCTCCTGCTCTAGGTATTTCATTAGCAAATGCAGCCTCCAATGCCAAAACAAGTCTAGCTCTCTCACCAGTACCCGTTGTCATTTCTGCGTCAGCAGAAAAATAAAAAGCCTCGCTTGGATAATTATCCGGGAAAGAAACTGGTTGTCCAGGATTAGGTAAGTCTGCTGGTGTTATTCCAGAAAACGGATCATTCGGATCCACATTTAATTGTAGTCTTAATCCATTCTCATCCTTATACCAGACAGGAAAACCATCAAAAACATTTATCGGACCTACTTTCATATTCATTCTCCTTTCATGTAATGATTGAACTTGTAAACTATTAAAAAATAGTCATTATTCACATATTAATCATAAAATCAAGTGTCTCTATTATATTTATGATTATTGAAAAAAAGGGTGATGAAAAAAGAACTCAATTCTTCAAAAGATTAATGTGGACTATTGGAGATGAGGATACAGCTTAGAAATTAACTATCGGTATGATAGAAATGACTCTATATTCCTAAATTTCTACAAAGCTTTTAATTCATTGAAAAGTATCCTATTACTTTTCATAATCCTCATAATGCCCACCTTTTTCCTATTAACATAGTTAAACTTTATTATTAATAAGTTTGTCCAAACCACCTGAAAGGTTGTCTCATATATTGCTTCTATAACATGATTTTTATGCTTTTAAAGCTTTGTGATAGGGCATGAATAATCATGGAACATCACACTAAGGAGGTGAAAAAATGGAATCAAGTTTTAATCCCCACCATGTACAAGAGAGATGTAGATGTGGATATGACAAAAAACATGATTTCCCTCATCACGAAAGCAGCAGCAATAAAAAAGAACATTTTCATCATCATTGCGCTTGTGGCAAAAAACATCATTTCCCTCATCATCATTGCGGCTGTAACAAAAAACATCACTTCCCTCATCATCATTGCAGCTG
>NZ_CAPG01000023.1:0-16602 GCF_000321185.1 Bacillus sp. AP8 | reverse complement strand
TTTTCATTTAAAGCATCTGGATAAACAATTTCATTAAATACTTTTTGCGTAGCTTGATCTTTTAAAGTGATAGTCACTTTATAATCATCAGAATCTACTCCATCGAACAACTGATAAAACATTCCTGACATCGCTAAAGTTAACGTAGCAAATCCATCCATACTATTTTCAAAGGCTGATTGATCTACTTCTAAAGTAAATTCCGAATAGGATTTATTAGCCTTAATATCTTTAATTGAAGGAAAATCCTCACCATTTTTGGTTTCGTCAATTGTTTTTTGGATGTTTGTTTTAAGTTCTTTCATCAACTCTTTATGCTTAGATTTACTCATTTTATATGTCAGTGAACCATCATCATTTTTAGTTACCTCACTAACGCCATCTTTTTTTGCATCAGCTATAACAGTATCCAAATCTTGTCCCTCAAAAAAAGAAGCTGGTATAGTGATTTCTACATTTAATAATCCTTTATCAACTGCTAATTTGTCACCTTTTTCAGCCTTTTCATCCTTATCATCAGAAGAACAAGCTGTTAATAATACAATAACTAATGATAATAATAAATACATACACTTTTTCATAAATTCAATCCCTCCTAAAATACACATACCCGATTATACAAGAAAAATTCATAATATAAACTAGGGAAAGACTTTTTTCTATTGAAATGATTTAAAAAGTATATAAATCGAGGTAAAGGGTTTGATTGTAAAAGAAAGGTGAAAAATCCATCGAAGATTATCTTATTCTTCATGATAAAAGAATGCAATCTCCTAAACATAATTATTACTTTCAAATTAAAACGCTCCTACTTTGTTAAAGTTTCATTTTTCCTTATAGAAGTAAAGAACTTGTCTGGAACAATTATTTATCATCATCACTCCAAACAATTTGTTCAAAACAGTGATAATACGGAAAAAGTTTTAAAAAATCCTTTAACTCAACTGGAATTACAGAGAGTTCGATTTCGATCTTTCTTCTATTCTACGAATTCAATTTTCCCATTAAAAAAGACCGAGTCCATTCACTGGCTCAGTCTTCCCTATTTTTACATATGAATTGCTCGACCTTTTGCCTGAAGTATTGCTTCATGGATGGCTTCTGACAAAGTCGGATGAGCAGAAATGAAGTCTTCTAATGAATCTACTGTCATTTCACCATGTATCATCAATGCACCTTGACCAATTAATTCGGTTGCATGTGGTCCTACAATCGTCAGGCCAATAATTTCTCCATATTCTGGCTCAACTAGTACTTTCACTTTTCCATTTCTATTATTAAGAATGAGAGATTTTCCATTCATAGAAAATGGGCATTCCCCAACTAAAACACTTTGATATACAGTTCTAGCTTGCTTTTCTGTTAATCCAACACTTGCAATCTCTGGATTTGTGTATATGCATCTTGGGACCACTCTCTCATTTACGCTTGTCATATTCCCACTAGCATGAAGTGCGGCAACTTTTCCTTCATGCATAGCAACATGAGCCAATTGAAATCCACCTATTACATCTCCACAGGCATAGATATTCGAAACATTCGTTTGCATTTTTTCATTGACTATAATGCCTTGTTTCGTCATTTCTATCCCGATTTGTTCTAAACCTAATTTTGTTACTCTTGGTTTTCTACCTATTGAAACTAGAAGATACTCTGATTGACACTCTAACATCTCCTGACCTTCTTGAAAAAATACCTTTTTATTAGTAGAATCTACTTCTTTCACACTTGCTCCTAAAAACAGCGTTACTCCTTGCTTTATTAATTCTTTTTGTAAAATCAACGCGACCTCAGAATCTTCTCCTGGTAGTAATTGATCTGCCATTTCAATAATAGTTACTTTCGTTCCCATTGCACTATAAATACTAGCAAACTCACAGCCTATTACTCCACCGCCAACAATGATTAATGATTCAGGAATCGTAGACAAAGACATCGCCTGACGACTATCGATAATCCACTCTCTATCAAATGGAGCAAACGGTAATTCAACAGCCTCAGAACCTGTTGCGATAATGATTTTATCTGCATGAATTGTCTCACCATCTACTGTTAAGTATGTAGGTGATTGAAAGACTGCTTTTCCCTCTATTATCGTAATCTTATTTTTTCTCATTAAATACCGAATACCTTGTACAAGTGAGGCCACAATGTCATTCTTTCGATTCTGAACTTGATTCCAATTGATTACTAAATCATTAACCTTTATACCAAAATCATTTGCATGCTTTACTTGATGAATCATTTCAGCACTTTGCAAAAGCGATTTTGTTGGCATACATCCTTCATTTAAGCAAGTTCCCCCAAGAGAATCCTGTTCAATAAGTATTACCTTATTACCCTGTTGGGCAGCTATAATAGCTGCTACATAACCTGCTGGACCTCCTCCAATTATTGCTATTGTAGACATGGCTCACCTTCCTTCTATAATAACAACTTAATGGGTTCTTCTAAATATCGTTTCACACTTTGTAAGAAGGTTGCTGCTGGCGCTCCGTCTAACACCCGATGATCAAAAGTTAGACTAAGAGGAAGTAGGCTTCTTTTTTGAACCTCTTCTCCCACAAATAGAGGTGTATCCATAACAGCACCTACTCCCAAAATGCCAGCTTCTGGAGGATTAATAATGGGTGTAAAGTGTTCAATACCAAAACCTCCAAGATTACTTATCGTAAAAGTTGAACCAGTCATTTCTTCATGACTAAGTCTTCCTTCTCTGGCTAACCTTGCTTTTTCCTTTATTTGCTTCGCTAAAGGAAGAATTGACAGCTCTTGGGCATCCATGATGACCGGAACGACTAATCCATTATCTAGAGCAACTGCTATACCAAGATGTATTTTGTCATACTCAAAAATTGCCTCATCCAAATAGGCACTATTCATTGCTTTATGTTCTTGAAGAGCTAAAACCACCGCTCTCGATATAAAATCATTTAGAGATAACTTTAAGTTATACTGTGCTTGAATCGATTGTTCTGTTTGCTTTTGGAACGATAATAATTCTGTTACATCGACTTTCATATTCATCGTCAGTTGTGCACTGTTTTGTAAGCTTTCCTGCATTCTTTTCGCGATGACCTTCCTCATTCCTGTTACTTGACGTGATGTAGGTACCTTTTCTTCGTGAACAATGGAAACAGGAACAACTTGAGCACCATCTATAGCTTTCTCGACATCTTCTTTCGTAATTCTACCTCCTGGACCAGTACCCTCAATGGTATGAATATCAACGTTAGCCACTTCCGCCATCTTCTTAGCGACAGGTGAAATCTTCACTCGATCTTTCAATGGTTTTACCTTTTCCACTACCCCATCCACCTTTGATTGTATTCGCTCATCTGCCCTACCGATGTAACAAATAATTGTACCTGGAGCAACACCTACACCCTCAGAAACAGCAATTTCTATAATCGTTCCATCTACAGGTGACTCTAGATCCATTTCTATTTTTTCTGAATTAATACTTGCGATTAAATCTCCTTTTCCTACAACATCCCCTACTTTTTTCACCCATTCAGAAACAGAGCCTTCCTTCATCGCCATCCCCAACTTTGGCATTATTACTTCTGTCGCCACAAATCCCACTCCCTTCTTACACGTTAAGCTCTGATGTTTCTCCCAATAATTCCGATACAACACCTACTACTCTATCTGGAGTTGGCAAATAAAGATCTTCTAATGCAGGTGAAAATGGCACTGGAGTGTGAGGAGCTGTTATACGTTTAATTGGTGCATCTAGAGTGTCAAATCCTTTATCAGCTACTAATGCTGCTATATCTGTTGCCACACTACATCTTGGATTTGCTTCATCGATAACAATTAATCGATTTGTTTTAGCAACAGAATTTAGAATCGTCTCTTCATCTAAAGGAGAAAGACTTAAAGGATCCACAACCTCTACTTCAATTCCTACCTTAGCCAATTGCTCAGCTGCTTGTATAGCTGTATGCACTTGTTTTCCAATAGCTACAATCGTTACATCACTACCTTCTCGCTTCACCACCGCTTTTCCTAATGGTATCGTATAGTACTCTTCTGGCACTTCACCTACCATGTTATATAACGTTTTATCTTCAAAAAAGATAACTGGATCATTGTCTTCAATCGCTGCTAGTAATAGACCTTTGGCATCATAAGGAGATGATGGAACAACGACTTTCAAACCTGGAATCGCTGTAAATAAAGCATATAAACTTTGTGAATGCTGAGCTGCCGCACGAAAGCCTGCACCATGCATTGTTCGAATAGTAACTGGTACCTGAGCCTTACCACCAAACATATAGCGGAATTTTGCTCCTTGATTTAGAACTTCATCTAGACAGCTACCAATAAAATCATTAAACATTAGTTCGGCTATTGGTCGTAATCCTGTTGATGCTGCAGCCATAGCCGCCCCCATATATCCCGCTTCTGCTATCGGTGTATCTAAAATCCTCTCACGTCCAAATTCCTGAACTAGTCCCTTCGTAACGCCCAACACACCACCCCAAGCTTCGTCATCCTGAAGATGGTCAACATCTGCACCACCAGCCACATCCTCCCCCATTAAGAGAACGTTTTCATCTTTTCTCATTGCTAACTTCATCGCTTCATTAATAGCTTCTGACATACTTATTTTTCTTGTCATCTTACTTTCCTCCTTTATAAGACACGTACACATCTGTTAATAAATCCGCTTCACTCGGATATGGACTCTCCTCACTAAAGCGTACAGATTCATCTATTGCCTCAGCGACTGCATCTTCAATAGAGGTTAATTCTTCACCCGCTACTATATTTAGATTTAGTACATATTGTTTAAAAAGCTGAATCGCATCTTTTTCATTTTTATGAGTGTCTTTATCTTGCTCCGTTTTATATTTTTGAGCATCTCCTTCGAAATGACCATAATTGCGATAAGTTATACATTCAATAAGTGTTGGCCCTTCGCCACGACGAGCTCTTTGGACAGCTTCCTCTGCCGCTTGATATACAGCCACTACATCTTTTCCATCCACTTTGATACCAGGAATATTGTAGGCTTTTGCACGATCCACTATGCTTTGACAGCTAGAAGCATACGTAAATGGTGTGGCTTCTGCATAGCCATTATTTTCAGCAACAAATACAACTGGAAGTTTCCAAATAGCCGCTAAATTAATGCCTTCATGGAATGTCCCATGATTATTTGCTCCATCTCCAAAAAAACAAACACTCACATGATCTGTTTTCTTATATTTTGCGGTTAAAGCTGCACCACAGGCTAGAGGAAAACCACCGCCAACGATTCCATTTGCACCGAGCATACCTTTGTCTAAATCTGCTATATGCATGGATCCACCTTTTCCTTTACATAATCCAGTCGCCTTTCCGTATATTTCTGCCATCATGCCATTCAAGTCACATTCCTTTGCTATACAATGACCATGACCGCGATGCGTGCTTGTAATAGAATCCTTTTCATTTAAATGTGCGCAAACTCCAACTGCAATAGCCTCTTCTCCAGCATACAAATGTACAAATCCAGGTATAATCCCTTTTGCAAACTGCTCATGCACCTTGTCTTCGAACATTCGTATTTCTAACATTTTCTGATACATCCATCTTGCTTTTTCACGAGTTAAGATAACATTCTTTTTTTGTGTGACTTCCATTGATACATCCTCCTTTTAAATTGTCCTATCTAATATGTATGGCAAATGTTGTCCCGATTAGAACTTAAGATTATGAACTCGTTCCTTTTTTATTGATTGGATGTCTTCGGATAATTTTGCATTTAAGTAAGAAGTTATTCCGCAACTTACAATAAGTTAAAAGGACAAAAAAAGAACCTATAGAGAAATTCTCTATAAGTTCTTCACTAATTGTGATATTAGTGCAATTTGTTTGTTTTAACATGAGCTTCTATTGCCTTTAATGCTGCTTCTGCAAATTCCTGCCCCTTTGCCTCTGGAGTAAGTTCAATATGCTCAATACTAGTTGTATCTTGTCCATTAAGTAAAAAAAGAGTTTTTACACCAGCTTCTATTCCTGCTCCCGTTTGAACACCTATCCGAATGACATGCAAATCTTTAAAATCTACTGTTAATACCCCATTACTTACCTTCATGAAAATCCCCCTTTTCATAAATAAGCTACTTTTATTGTACTGCCTTATTGAGCATACGTATATTAATAAGAATTACAGGTAAGATTATGGACCTGCACGAAAAACAATCTACTACATAGGTTATTCGTATAAATAACCTAAATTTAAAGGATTTGATAAAAGAATGGCCTCAACGATTGATTATGCCTCACCCTCTACCCATTTCTTTTTTGATGTAAATAAAAGTAGATTCATGACGAAAAATAACCAAAACTATATAAATGTATTAGGCAAACAACAGTTAAACACTCTCGAAAATGTTTCATTGTTAGATATATTTCTTAGTAGAAATAATGTAGTAGAACCGCATTATCATCAAAATGCAGCGGAACTTGTATACTGCATAAGCGGTTCGGCAACTGTTTCATTACTTAATCCATATACAAATCATATTGAAAATTTCCCTATTACCCCTGGTCAAGTAGCGAACGTTCCACAAGGCTGGTGGCATTATGAAGTAGCAACAGCAGACCAAACACATTTATTAGCTATTTTTGATGCACCTACTCCAGAAGTTATTTTAGGATCAGATATATTAAAATTAACACCTGCCAATATTATGGCACATACGTATTGCATGGATGAAAACCAATGGAAGAAAGCTATTGCTCCTATTCAGCCTTCTACTTTCATAGGGCCACCTAGTAACTGTAACCGAAATTATGAAAGCAAGGGCTCCCCATCTCCCAGCTATCCAACTCAATACAGCAACCAATGGTATGAAACACCAATATATAATCAGCTATACCCAGAACAGTATCCTTACAGATAAACTATTCCATATCTCAATTTAAATAAATATCTCTCTTTCATTTCGTCATAAAAAACATCAGACAGCTCTATTTAGCTGTCTGATGTTTTTCACTGACCTAATAATATCCTTTTAAGTTCTGAAACACTTTCAACAATAAATGTAGGATGACTTTGTAATAATTCTTCCTTTGATCCATATCCATAGGTAACTCCAATGGAATCAATATGATTATTGTTTGCACCAGCAATATCGTACTTGCGGTCTCCAATCATTACAAAATCAACTAATTGATACTCCTTGTATTGTTCCAAAATATATTGAATAATCTCAGTCTTTGACGATCGAGTTCCATCTAAATTGCTACCAACAACAACGTCAAAATAATCGTTTATATGAAAAAATTCTAATATTTGTTGAGAAAACACTGTAGGCTTCGAAGTAGCTACTACTAATATGTATTTTTGTTTTAACTTTTGTAAAAGTTGAGGTATACATGGATATAGCTGATTTTCAAACATCCCCTTCATTTTAAAGCGATCTCTATAATAATCTACTGCTTGATTAGACTTTTCATCATCGAAATCGTAAAATTCAGCAAACGACTCTTTTAAAGGGGGACCAATAAAACAATCTAGTTTATCTAAGTTTTCTTCTTCAATATTAAACTTTTGTAACGCATATTGTACCGACTTCGTAATCCCCTCTTTTGGATCAGACAACGTACCATCTAAATCGAATAAAATAATCTTATATGTACTCATCTAAAACTTCCTCTCCCATTTCACTTCATCAACTATTATAATTCTTTTATCTCAAAATGTCTGAGTATCATTTTTTAAAGGATTTACCGATAATAATAGAAAATGAATAACTCGGAGATAGATGTAAATATTTAAGGTTAGTTGCCTAGTGCGTATTGGTTGAATTCTGTTCTAGTATACTCGCATTCCTCTGGGTCGTCGGTATTCCCATAAGAGTCACGCAACTCACGCTCCAATCAAGTAACTTTTTTATTCACCAAACATATTACAAAACAAAAATCTTTTAGAAAATGACCAAATGCCAAAATTTAGATTGAGAGGAAATACATATGACAACTCAAAAAGGAAAAATGATTGAAAACTTCGTTGAATCCTTTACTTCAGGCAATATGAATGTATTAAAAGAATACTTGACTGATGATATCCAATGGAACCTAGTCGGTCAAACTACTATTCAAGGTGTAGACGCTTTTGTAAAGTACTTACAAGACCAACACAAACCGCATATAAAAGAAACGAACATTACAAATACTATTACGCACGGCATAACAGCTGCAATTGATGGAACGATTTTAGTTTCTGATTCATCTGGAAACGGCCATTCTATTTCGTTTTGCCACATTATTCGCTTAAATAAGTTTAAGGATGGTAAAATCAAACAATTAAAAACCTATATCATTCATGAAAAAACAGAGTGACGGTAACATCACTCTGTTTTTTCGTTAAAAATCAATGGATGCTTCTCTAATAAAAAATGAAATAATTTTCCTTCTTTTGCTAAAGATATATAAAAGAAATGAACTGCGGAGGAATCTTTTTGTCATCATTACAAATCATTCAAAATCAACTTCAATCTGAATTAAACTATTCTATGGATGTTATTACAAGACCTTTCGTTTTTCACTTAGTCGATTCAAAAATCAATGGATTTCTTTTGTATATACAAGGAATTGTAAATGAAAAGGAAATAGAAGAGTCGATCATCCGATGCTTACAAAAAAAAACGACCTTAACAGCTGACGATACTTTGTTAACATCCATTTGCATGGAAGTCATTGAAACGAAGAAATATCAAATACGATCCTTACACTCGTTAGAGAGGGTAATCAACGATGTTTTAGCTGGAAATACGCTCATCATATTTGAGAATTATCATGAAATTATTTCAGCCACAACAACAAAAATGAAGGAGCGAGCATTTAGTCCACCAGAAAGTCAAAGAGTATTAAGAGGTCCACATATTGGTTTTAATGAGCATCTTAATTCAAATATCGCTTTAATTAGAGGAATTATCAAAAATAAGAATTTAACGTTTGAAAAGCATACAATAGGCACACAAACCAATACCGATATTTGTTTAGTGTATTTACAGGATAAAGTCGATCCAACGATCTTAAAAGAATTAAAGCACAGACTAAATAATATACAATTGTCAGAAGTTATCGAATCCAACTATATAGAAGAATTTATCCACTATGACTTTTTTACACCTTTTCCATTAATATTAAATTCCGATCGGCCTGATGTCATTTCTGCAGAAGTATTAGGTAGTAAGATTGCCATACTCGTAGATGGAACTGGATATGCCCTACTAATGCCTTCACCACTTATTACCTTTTTGCATTCACCAGATGACTATTATTTTAAATGGAATTTATTTTTCAACCGATTTCTTCGTTTCTTCTCCTTAATAGTTGGCATTTATATCCCTGGGCTTTATATTGCTTTTGTCAATTTTGAACCAGGTTTCATTCCTTATGATTTAGTCATAAGTTTAGCATCTCAAAGCGAAAATAAACCTTTGCCACTCGTTTTTGAAGTGTTGATTTTTACGATTTTATTAACCGTCATTGTTGAGAGCGCACTTCGATTGGATAAAAATCTGGTTTTAACCGTATCGCTCATCGGTGCAATTGTCATTGGACAGGCAGCCATCGAAGCTGGAATCGTACAACCTGCAACACTAGTGGTTGTCAGTATTTCATATATTCTTAGCTTTGCGGCACCCATACAAACGATGGATTCCGCTATGCGTATAATACGTTATGCTCTTATATTAATGAGTGCCGCATTTGGGGTATTTGGTATCACCCTTGCAACTATCGCCCTTATTGTTCATTTAGCTCATTTACGCTCCTTTGGAGTTCCATATTTGTCGCCATTTGCACCATTCGATCCAAAAGATCAAAAAGATACAATAATTCGTTTCTCACTACCCAAAATTTTAAAAGCAAAAAATAAAATGCATCATGAAGAACCATTTTTCAAAAAAAAGAAATAGGTGGCGTGTATCCTTAATGAAGAAGCATATTGGATTTTCCCTGTTTATCTTACTATTTGCCATACTAATTGGTCATTTTCAGCATGATGAACTTCATAATGTTGCCTTTATATCTGCTATCGGCATAGATCATAGTAAGAAAGGCTACAATGTGTCTGTACAAGTTCTCAATCCTTTGGCCTTTTCTCCACAAGGACAAAGTTCATTGCCCTTCTTTGTCTTTGAACAAGAGGGACACTCCATTAATCATATCATGTCGAAATTAACCCAACGAATATCTAGAAAAATAGAAGTTTCTCATATTCAAACAATCATAATTAGTGAGCAAATCGCCAAAAAAATGGGTCTAAAAAAAGGATTACATAATATGATAAGGGCCTCTAATTTTCCTTATGATACGACCGTCCTAATTGCACGGAATTATAAAGCAAAGGATTTTTTAGAAGTCCTTCCCTTTTTTGAAACAGTCACTTCACGAGAAATTGCTAGTCATTTAAAGAATATTAGTCAAGAAAGAGGCTCGGTTTTTCCTACTTTCTTAACAAAATTGCAAGGAGATATATTAAAGGACGGTAAAGATGCTGCTATACCTACCATTCATTTCAAAGGAAATATTAATGAAGCAAAAAATAAAAGTGCCCAACAATTGACCAATGCAAATTTGAAGGAAATAAGCTTCGATGGGTTACAACTATTTAAAAGAAATTATTCAACTGGTTGGATCAATAGCAATCTAAGTCCCTACTATTACCTACTAAATAACAAATTACAACATACAAATATTAGAGCAAACTGTCATAGCAACAAAGAAATTTCTTTAAATGTCTTAAAAAGTCATACAAAAATTCGAGGACAAATTCATAATGATACTCCTACTTTTACCATATCTATAAAAGTAACAGGCAATATTTCTGACTACTCTTGTAAATATGATTTAAGCTCGGTTGAAAATGGTCAGAAAATCCAAAAAATCGTGGAAGAAGAAATAAAAAAGAAAGTCACTAAACTGTTAGAAATAACTAAAAAGAAGAATAGCGATATTATTGGATTCGGTGAAATTCTAGAAATTTATGATAATAAAAATTGGAAAGAAGTAAAAAAAGACTGGGTACAAATGTATCCCAAAAGCGAGTTTACGATTGAGGTAGATGTAACAATTCAAAATTACGGTGACATTATTTAAAAGAGGTCAATTATGAACAAACAGCACATTAGTCATTTTCAGCTTATTGTATTAATCATTCTTTTTCAGCTAGGTAGTGCCATTTTTTTAGGAGTAGGTAAAGAAGCAGGAAAAGACGTATGGATTTCCATTCTTTTAAGTACCGTTTTAGGAATCCTTTTGTTGTATTTTTATATTACAATCTATTCTATAAAACCAAAAAGTTCTTTATTAGAATTGTTAATGGCCGGCTTTGGTAAACCATTAGGGAAAGTAATAGGTTTTGTCTACTCCATCTATTTTCTTTACATGGCAACTCGAGTTACCGCTGATTTCGGTTTTTTTATAGATAATCAATTAAGCAATACGAATATTATCGTTTCAAAATTATCCATATTAATATTAGTCGGATATATTTCCTATCTAGGAATCGAAACTCTAGCACGGTCCGGAGAAATATTTTTCTTTATTACTTTTTTATTTTTAAGTATCATCTTTATATTATTTACATTTCAAGATACAATCGAATATAAAAATCTTCTTCCTCTCTTTTCAGAAGGGAACTCAAAAATCATTCAGGCTATTTTTCCAACACTCTTAACAACGCCATTTGGAGAAGTGATTGTATTTCTTTGTTTATTTCATTTCTTACGGGATTTCAAAGTTTTTGTAAAGAAAGGATGGCTTGCTGTCACCGTTCCAGGAATAATACTAAGCTTATCAGCCATTTTTACAATTGCTGTACTTTCAAAGGAATTAACACTTGAAATGACTTTTCCATTCATTGGTGCCATCCAACATATTACATTTCTTAGATTTATTACCCATTTTGAAGTATTAGCTGTTGTAATATTTATTATTGGTGGATTGATCAAAATAACTATCTACTTTTATGCAGGAATTTTTACCTTGTCCAAAGTCTTACACATAAAAAATCAAAATTACTTTATTATTCCAGTTCTTTTCCTTATGTTTTTGACAACCCATTTTTTTATGAAAAACTACATCGAGCATATTACATTAGGTATTACATTCATGCCTTATTATATTCATTTGTTTTTCCAAATTTATCTCCCTCTTATTCTTCTGATCATCCTATTCCTTAGAAGAAAAAAAATCCAGCACTCTTCCTCCAACTAATAAAGTGTTGGATTTTTTCACCGTAATGATTCATTTCCGTCTAAAATCTCCTATCACATTTGTTGTATCGAACAAACCTTTATCTAACATTTAGAAATATATATCACACTAAATGTAATATATATATTGCAAAAAGAACAATAAAGTATATAATATGAGTAAGAAGTGAATAAGATGCGAAATACTTTGGAGGTTGATATTCATGAATTTATTTAAAATGAATAACGTTACAGATGAGCGAATAGAAAATGTCCGAAATAAAATTTATAAAGAACTGTTTTATGTCGTTATCGCCATTTGCTTTGTCAGTATTATCACAAAAACATATAAATTTGGAATAGGAAATGTAGATGCTATCTTAGAATGTACTATCCTATTTATTGGTGCGATCTATTATTTAGCACGATCTGTTTATTTAGGTGTATATTCTGACGAAGTAGAAATGCATGATCGCACTCATAAAACTTCTATGAGCAAAAAATCTTTGTATATTAGTATAGGTTCTGCTATCGTCATCTCTCTAATTATGGGTATTAACAGTGCTATATCCTTTGCTGACAACAGTTCTCAAGGTTATGAGTATTTTACTATAGTTACACTTGTCTCAATCATGATTTATTTACCAATCTTTTTGCTTTTATTTTGTGGCATTCATCTTGTTGCAAAGAAAATTAGTATGAAAAGCCAAGAAGATGATAAGAAATTGTAGGTGAGCACCATTGAAAAATATGAAACTGAAGCTAGCAAGAGTAGAAAAAGATCTATCACAAGAAGAACTAGCTATCATTGTTGGAGTTTCAAGACAAACAATTGGACTAATTGAATCTGGAAAATATAATCCGACATTAAGTTTATGTATCAAAATTTGTAAAGCATTATCACGCACTTTAAATGATTTATTTTGGGATGAATATCCTAATGATGAATCAATGTGATTTATTTACCTTGTTTGAAATCATGTCTGTTTCAAATCAAATAGACCTTCCTACTATAATTGGAAGGTCTATTCTGTTTTTACACATCTATAATCTTTTTGAAAACAGCTATAACTAATAAAAAATAATGGCATACTTTTAAATCCAGTGGCCTTTTGCTACAACAAATATTTGCCCACCAACTGCTATTGAAAAATGATTATTCACTTTTTCCGCCTCTATTTTAAGCAAAGATGGTCTTCCAATTTCATAGCCTTGTTCTACTTTATATGAAACTTTATGGTTTTGAAAGAACTGATTTTCAACTATGTAACCTGCCAAATTTCCGTTGGCACTACCTGTTGCTGGGTCCTCTAAATGTCCAGAGGTAAACATAAAGACTCTGGCATGTAAATCATTTTCAGAATGGACAGTTTCAGTTGTAAAAACAAGGATATTCGCATTTCCGTACTCCTTTAGTACCTCATTATATAAATGATGCTCTACTCTACATCTTCGGACTGCTTCAAGTGAATTTAATGGAATAATAATGCTCGGTAATCCAGTTGAAACAATTTCAATCGGATATCTAGTATTAACATCTTCGGAATTAATTTGTAAGATACCTGCAGCCGTTTCTACATCTAGTTGAGTACTAAATATTGGCGGATTCTGTTGCATCCAAGCATATTGATCTTTAAAAGAAACGGGAATTTGCCCTACTTGAAGATTAAGCATTACCTCTGAGCTATTTTTATCGCTTAGAAAATTTCTTATTATATGAGCTGTACCTATAGTTGGATGCCCTGCAAATGGAATTTCTGAATCAGGTGTAAAAATCTCCACATCATATCCACCATTTTCTTCCTTCTCAGACATAATAAAAGTCGTTTCCGAAAAATTAATCTCCCTTGCAATTTTCTGCATTTCATCCTTCTCTATTGATCCATCAGGTATACAAACAGCCAATTGATTTCCTTCATGTTTATTTTCAGCGAAAACATCCACTAAATAAAATTTGATCTTTTTCATGTGATTTCTCCCCTCCCATGTACTATTTTGATTGCTCATTACCATGCTGTAATCTGCTTATCTTGATATGTGTCTTTATCTCTTTTCCACTCTTTTGAGAAAAGTGAATAGCGTATTTTCCTTTAGGTAAATCGATTTGTTTTTGATTAAAAGTCTGATTATAAGAGTCATCGGGCTTTAACGTAACGTCAGTTATCAATAAATCATCTTCCTTAGCCATCAATTGAAATTGGTATGTATGAATGCCTGTATTCTTAATATGGAGTTGTATAGGATGATTTTTCTTAATGGCAAAATGCATATAGCCATCACCTTGCATGGTCAAATTCGTATTATTGAATGATGAAAATGGCGTTTCCATTTTGAACATAACTGCCGTCATATTAACAGAATGAATATCATTCGTATTCAATTCTAATTCTTCTTGTATTACTTCCTTCCTTTCATGAGAAAAACCGCAACCTGTTAAAAAGATTAACAAATATACAATGGTCAAAATTGCCGTTATTTTTTTCTTATTCAATCCCATTCCCCCTTTAAGAAAAAACATCCCAAAAGTCATTTTACCATATATTAACATCTAGATTTGTAATTTTTCTATCTATCCATGCTAATATTTCATAAATAGGTAAAAATCGAATGATGTCATTAATTAACAAAAAAGAATGTCTCAAAAAGTTCCACCAAACTCTAATTGAGACATTCTTTATAAATATTCTTTTACTTCTGCAGTTATCGTCATAACTTCCTTTACACCTCTTCGTTGGTTGACAATTCAAAAAATCCAGGAATTGATTCCGCTTCATATTGTCTAATACAGATCACTAGCTTACATCTTAATTCTTGTTCTAAGTCTTCTCTATTATTTTTTGAAGTTAATAAAAGGACTTTCTTTATTTTAGGTTCAAACATTTCAATGACTTTTTCTAATGAATGATTATTACTTTTAGATTCTTTAACAAGCTTAAATAATTGGTCATTCATCTTCTAACCCTCCTGTTAGTCGTCGAGCTTTTACTACTAGCTTGTGTCAATTTTATGATGACATTTTCCATTTTCTCTAGTTTTTTTTCAAAGCGTAAAAAGAGATAGATAGTAACCGCAATCGGAAATCCAAAATTACCAAGTATCACAATCCAATCAGGCATTTGAACGATCATTTTCTTCACCTCCTTTCAAAATAATATAGGAGCGAATTTTTTCAAGCGCTTTTTGGTGGATCTTTGATACATTTTGCTGGGAAGTATTTAATATCTTACTAATCTCCGTATCATTTAAGCAATCAACATAATATAAGTGTATGATTTCTTTTTGTTTATCAGTTAACAGGGTAATAGCTTCATACAGCAAAGGTTCATCGATATAATCCATTATGGTATGAACGAAGCAATTGTCCATTTTTTCTTGTGCCTTTTCATCTACAATGGTATCTTTTAAAAACAAATTTCCCTCTTCATCAATAGAACGCTCTAATATAAGCGAATGTGAATTATTATGTTTTCTATTTTTTTTATCAAAATTTATGGCGTTAAAATATAAGGTTGAAGAAATAAAGGAGACAAATCGAATGTTGAAGTAAAAACACTTAAATGCTTTATCTAACTGATTCTTGTTAAACGTTGATGGGTGTTCTACATATTGCATCAGTAGTTTATCATTTTCAGGATTTTTTAAGAAAGAATGAATAATATCATTGTCTAAATACTTTTTACGTTTTTCTTTATATCTTTTGTAATCTAACAAACAACAATTCTCATTTTTACTTTTCATTACTCTTTTTCACCCCTTCCAGGAACATACGTTCTGAAATTTGTTGTAAAAAAAGAGACTATTCGTCATAAGATAAAATGTATTAGTGGCTTGAAATATGCCTTTTTATAGTTTCTTACTTATATACAATAATCATTGCTGGATTATTTGCAACCACCTTCTCATTTTTCCTATAACTTCTTAATAGGATTACAACATAATTATAGTGTTTAAATTATACCATTTATAAGAAAAATTCACATAAACCATTTATACCATTTATTGTAAATTACTTATATTTTTTCTTTGTATTGGTAAACTACCATTTACTTATAAAAGAATAAAAAAGAGCAGAAAATACAACCATTTTTATAAATTTTTCTATTTTTACTTAACTTTTTTTATAAAAGATTACCAATCTGTATTAGAATCCTCAAAAAGATATTCATACAAAATATGATTTTTTCAGTATGTTCCGTTAAACATGCTTCAATTCGTGCTTATCAAATTCAAATTCTACATCGCCATCCCTCGCATTAGGCTCAAATCTTTCTCTCTTCTCCACGAATCGCACAGGTTTTCCGCCTATTCATTTTTTGATCATCAGCAACGAGAACCTATCAATTATGAAAAGCATTAGGGTGTTAAAGTAGTGATAAATCCTCCACTACTTTAACACCCT
>NZ_CAPG01000024.1:0-36637 GCF_000321185.1 Bacillus sp. AP8 | reverse complement strand
ATTTTTTATAGCAAGCATGTCAGGTGTAACCTTTAAAACCTTAAAGACTCATACTGTAGCACTTCTATTCAACATATTCATATAGTACAACGCTTTCCATATAATTAACAAAACGTCGAAGCGCCTTCGCCTCTTCAGAATGAATAGCACCATCTTCAAACATTTTGGAAATTTCCTGCCTCATTACTTCTAATGCATCTAAACATAAGATTTCTTTCTGTATATCCAAAATTGATTGTGTCATTTCCATGTTTTCTAATTCTATTCTTCGATACATAAGACGTTTATAATAATAAATGACATTTTGGATAACCTCTGGTTGATCACTTAGGTTAGCTCGTTCTTCTAATTCATCTAAAATCCTTTCAAAAGTATATAAACATATTTCTTTTTCGATGTCTTGAATCTTTAATAATTCTTGCTCAGCGAGGTGACTCCGTTTCCAATTTTTTAATACTTGATTGAGCTTTTGGCGGATAACACGATTAGAACCACTTTTCACTGCTTTTTCACGTTCTACGATGGATTTCTCAAAATCTTTGATTATATTAGGATCCAATTCATGTTTATCTGTATATTCCTTAACATAATGTCTCTCCTGTTGAAGACAGTGCAATCTTTCCATCTTAAGCTTTTCATTGTATTCACTAATTTCTTCATCATTTTTGGTTTCAGAATGAAGCATATAAAGCATAAATGTATATTGATTGACTAAGTCATATACGACTGAAGCATTTTCTTCCGTTTTCTCGGATTTGATGGATTGAATAGCTCTCTTTATCATCCGTTGCTTTTTATCATTTAAATCAAAGGCTTTTACATGTTCATGCCCCTCATCTTTACTTAAAATAGGAAGAAAAATAGTCGCCACGAGAAGTGTAAAAAGAATCACACCAGCAGCTAGAAAAATAATAAGTGATCGTTCTGGAAATGCTCCATGTGCATCTGTAAAAAACGGGATGGATAATACCCCAACCATAGTTATTGTTCCACGTACTCCAACTAAGCTAGTAATTAAACTTGTTCTAATCGATGGTTTTTCTACAACACCTTTCTTCGAACAAGCATAATCTAGATAATTGAATACATGTGACCAAACAAAACGAATTCCTAAAATGATAGTACCTAATGCCAGAACATATCCCAACAATAACCAATTGCTTAAATGTTCATTTTCTATTAATGATCGCATTGCTGATGGAAGAGTTAACCCCAACAAAAGGAAAATAACTCCATTTAATACATATGTAATAATGGACCATATATTGTCAGTTAATACCTGCTCTTGAGCTGTAAAATTTTCTGTGCGCTCTTTAACAAGAGCATAAATAATCCCTCCCGCTACAACAGCAATAACTCCTGAAGCATGGAAAAGTTCCTCTACGATAAAGAAAATAATAAATGGTGTTAATATTTGCAATAGTGAATGAAAAACAACATCTACAATGCCACGTCTACGCAGTGTATAATGAAGCCATTTAAATATTAGCTCGAGCCCAATTCCAAATATGGCTCCTACAATAAACATATAAAAGAAATCACCCGTAGCCTCTTTAATTGAAAAATAACCCGTGACTACCGCAGCAACAGCATAATTAAATGCGACAAGACCCGAGGCATCATTGATTAATGATTCTCCTCTTACTAAATTCATGATTCTCTCTGGTATATGTATACGTTTCGCAATCCCATTAACGGCAACTGGATCTGTTGGTGACAATATAGCTGCTAATGCAAAAGCAGCAGCTATCGGAATTGTGGGAATCATCCAGTTTACAAATATTCCTCCAAGAATAGTTGTAATAAGCACTAGAATAATAGCATTGCCTAATATTGGAGCACGCATTTTCCATAATTCTTCACGCGGAAAACGAGCGCCATCATTATATAATAACGGAGCAATAAACAATAATAAAAACCATTCTGTCTCAATTTCTATCGTAAAATCATTGACGATTAAAGCGATAATAATCCCAACAAAAATTTGTATTAATGCTGTTGGTAAAAACGTTACATAATGACCAATTATATTTGACACGAGTAATAAAACCAACAGTATTAATATAGTCGTTAATATCTCCAATTTACCTTCACCTCTACTTGTATCTATCTATCTATTCATACCACATACCTAAACATTTACTTTTTGTCATGCTAACAAAAAGCAAATATGTAAACAAACTTTGTTTATTATTTAGAGCTAAATCATTCTTTGCTTTTAAATTTTCATTAAACCTCGCCATGTTGTTTCAGACTTGAACTGAAAGAATTTCTATAAGTATACTAATATTATAACATGAATATACCATCAGTATATTTTTAAACCATAGGTATATTTTTGTAATGTTCAGCCCGAAAAATAAAAAAAGATCATATATTTACAGGGAGAAATTTGGTCCTAATGCTATCTTATGACAAAGAGAAATCGGCTTAGAAGAAATTCTTCCAAGCCGATTTCTCAATTAAACGCTCTAGAGAAGGTAGTTGAATCATTTTGATGTAAAGTTTGAATGAAAACCTAGAAAAGTTGAATCAATTAGCATAAAAGTTGAATGAATCTCTAATATCTATCCCTTTTCCGTTACACCCTTTCTAATGTTTGAGATACTTTTACCACTTGTAAAAGCATGAATAACTTGCCATTTACCCTTCGTCTCAAAGTTGGATTTTTGATATACTTTTTCCACATGCTCATTTATAGGAAATACCCAAAGTGCTTGAAGATGTTGTTCAATGACTTTTTGCTGTATAAAACGTAATAAATGAGCAATTAATCCTCTACCACGATATTCTAAAAGTGTCGCAACACTTTCAACTCTAGATTGATTCTGAATTTGGAAGAGACTTGCTGTACAGCAAGCCACACCTTTATAGCGTAATAAATAAAAAGTAAAATGTGGAGATTGGAATTCTTGTAAAAAAGCTTTTTCACGAACAGATCTTCCACCAAATTCTTGAATACTACATTCTATATCTAATGCTTCTTGCAGATTCTCATCAATAACTCTTTCTATCTCGATATCTGGATTGTTAGGAAGATTGACTAATTGTCCATTCCACAATTGGATAGAATCAGAAAACGTTTCATAACTAAATCCATGTCGTTCTAGCGCTTCGACAAATTGTAGGTTTTCATGAACATTATATAAATACACTCTTGGAATTAGTTGCTTTTCAAGATAAAACTGTTTTATCTCCTGTAACAGATGATCTGCGCATTTAACCTTCCTCCAAATATGTGCATGATTGGCATCGTAATAATTAGGTTGTTTCTCATTATAAAACAACACCCCTGCTTCGCATGACATCTTATTGGAAAAGCTCGATAAATAATCACAATCCAAAGCTACAATTTTTTCTATCATATTCATGCATATTCTCCCTCAATGTCAGGCTGCTTAACTTGTAATTAAATAGGATATATACTTCGTGCTTGCACGACAATTGAATGAATCAATTCTTGGACTGTTATCTCTTTACTTAATCTTGTGCTTTGCCCCGCCCATAGTGACATAAATTCTTTATTACTTTGTTTGGCTGCTTCTTGTCTGATTTCCTTAGTTAATGAGTTTTGAAATGGATAAGCTGGTAATTCCAGATCATAGGCTTCCATAGATTTAATAAATTGATTTGCTATCCCTCTAGCTGTTTTTCCAGAAAAGGCTTTAGTAAACTGTGTCTCTTCCTCCGTTGCTTGTAGAATAGCCTGCTTATGTAACAGATGGGCACCACTTTCCTCCGTAGTTAAGAAGGCTGTGCCTAATTGAGCAGCTTCTGCCCCTAGACAAATTGATGCTACAAGTCCTCTCCCATCCATAATCCCTCCAGCAGCTATCACCGGTATGTGCAATTCGTCAACAACTTGTGGAATTAAAGACATCAAACCTATGTAACTTTCATTTTTCAAAAAAGTTCCACGATGTCCACCTGCCTCACTCCCTTGAACCACAACTGCATCCATTTCAAGACTTTCGATTATTTTTGCCTCATCAACGGTAGTAGCTGTACCTATTACCGTTGTTCCATTTTTCTTTAGTTCTTTTATTACTTCATGACTTGGAACTCCAAAAGTAAATGAACAGATTTCCACTTTTTCCTCCATTATGATTTCTAGTTGTTTTTCGTAAGTATCATTCATATCTACTTTAGATAGTTTCAAGGAATCCAAATGCAATTCTTTCCGAAACGGCTCTAACAATTGTATAGAACGATTAATAATGTCTTCTGATACATCATTATTTTCAGGTACAAATAAATTAATACCAAACGGTTTAGAGGTCATTTCCTTCACCTGTGAAACAAATTCCTTGGTAGCTACAGGAGATAAATAGCCAGCACCAATATTCCCAAGTCCTCCAGCATTAGACACAGCAGCTACAAGATTAGGTGTTGTTATACCAGCCATTGGTGCTTGTATAATCGGATAAGCAATCTTTAATTGATTTAGTAGGTTTTTATTATTCATAAAAAATTCCCCCAATTCCCCCAAGTTTCTGTAATTCCTTCGATATTACTCTATCAATACTTATCAATAGTGGCTCCTATTACAGATGCACGAATAAAAGAAAGCTTTTGAAATCTAGATAATTCTTCAGGTGTACCTGTTACAACAGCACCATTGATTCTTATCTCGCCGTTTGTTGTTACTGTATTTTCTTTTATTCCCTTCAATGATTCTTTAACAGCATTGTTTTGTGGATACATTTTTCTTATTTC
Organism: Bacillus sp. AP8; assembly: GCF_000321185.1. Lineage (NCBI taxonomy): Bacteria > Bacillati > Bacillota > Bacilli > Caryophanales > Bacillaceae > Bacillus > Bacillus sp. AP8. Next base: position 31,921 of record NZ_CAPG01000024.1, on the reverse strand, counting down.
TTTTAGTTCTTGGATATAGCTTTGGCCGCTTTCCTTAGAATATGGCATTCCTTCTTCAACAGCAAAGCCAAAAGCTCCACCACCGCCTTTTGTTTTTAAATCGTCTCCATCTAACTCATTTTCCATTTTTTTCATCCGCGCATTTGTCGTGGTATCAACCCAAAGCCAATTCACATTTTGATTTCCTAGAAGGTTATATACATCTGTTATAGTCATCGATTCTTTAAAGGAAAAAGCGACTTCAATTAATTTGTTTTTATCGAGATCTACTGCTATAGCGAGCTCATCTGGAAAATAATCATACGAAATAAGTGGATAATAGAAATCAATCTTTCTTTGATTATTAAAATCATTATACCTGACATGCCTTTTCGCTTTTTCATTGAAAGTGATTGTTTCAACACTTACACTACCTTTTTCGTCTATTACCTTACCAATTAAGGGAATCTTTTTTTCACTCTTTTTCCAAACAATAGATCGATCACCAATGCTCTTTCTGAACGTACTCTCTTCAGTCACGCTAAATATATTATATTGATACGTTGATGAACTATAATAAATATTCGCTCCATATACAGTCCCAAAATCCGAAAGATTATTTTCAATTTTTTTATTAAGAAGGTAATGACTGCCAAAATAAGAGCTAATCAAAAGAAATGATGTCGTAACAAGTACGAGTAGAATCATTTTGATTATTTGTTTTCGTTTAGATTTTTTTAATGCATTCTGTAAGGATGGACTACTAACAAAATCAATTTCATTCTCTTTATTCACACTATTCTTATCTTTCATAGCTCTCCTCCTTATAAACCTCCGCAAATTTTTTTCTAGCTCTAAATAAATTTGTTTTTACCGAACTCACAGTAATGTCTAATAACTCAGAAATTTCTTCATATGATAAATTTGATTGATATTTTAGCAATAATAACTCTCTAAAATGTGGCTTGAGCTTATTTAAGGTCATTCTTAAATATTGGTTTCTTTCCTTAACTAGAAAAATGGTTTCAGGTAAATCTCCAAAATCTATCATTTTAAGCAATGCTTCCGTATTATTATCACAGCGTTTCTGTTTTCGACACTGATCATAATAGAAGTTTAAAGCAACCCGAATTAACCAACTTCGGATTTTTGTAGTATGTATGGTATCGTAGTATAACAAATATTTATATGCTGTTTCTTGGACAGCATCTTCAGCGTCTGCATGTGATATGCCCATTTTACATAAATATCTATACACTATATTTAATTCCGAATTTAGCTCCTTCATGTTTGTTCATTCATCCGTTTTCATCCTCCTGATAACTAGACGTAAGATATAAGGAAAAGTTTACAATATTTCAATATTTTTTCAAAATGATAGTATACTCATTACTAGAAAAGGAATGTTCGAAAAATTAAATATTATAAATTCCTAGACGATAAATAAGAGGATGTCAATCTATGACACCCTCTTATATTTTATGTGAGTTCCTTACTCTTCCATATATCAATTCATAACTCTCATTTTGTCTATGTCCTCCATTACTAACAGATTGAATCAAAATAATCATAGTTAAGATAATTCTTATAGGCTTTGTGGTAAAAACTTTTTATATAATAGAATGGCATTTGTATGTTCTTTTAGTACATCCATTGTGATTGGATGAGGTTTTGTATAGATGGTAGGGTAATCAAATTAACCTGCGCTTTCACGAATGGAAAAATCCGGTTTTTTCCTCACTAAGACAAAATTCTGCATTAATTCCTTTTTTATTCCCTCGAGCATCTATTCTAATCCATTTTTGTAATGAATCTATATACACTGCATTTAAAGCATGAATACAATATCCTTTCTCAGGTGAATCAAATAGCATTAGCCGTTGATAACAAAATCCTGTCGGAATACCTTGCGAACGTAATATAGCTGCCAAAAGATTTGTTTTTGCATAGCAGATACCTACTTTATATTGTAATACTTCCGATGCTAGACAAGTAACCTGTTCAGATTGTACATCCCACGAATGGGCAATCTGATCACGTACAAATTAAAAAGCAATTTCAATTTTTTCTATATTTGTTTGCTTTGTAGCAAATAATTGACTAATCAGATTTTGAATGCTTGCATGAGAATAATTGACCTCTGTTAATTCTGTTAAATAATCCTCTATTTTTTCAGATTCACAATTGAGTTTCATAATCATCCTCCCTATGATTAAAGCATAGTCCTCAATATAAGCTACAATCTACTTTAATTGAACTGTAATCTTCTTTTCTCGAACTAACGCTTTCAAATCATGTCTATTTGACACAACGATAACTTTATCATTATATTTTTCTAGCTTTTTTAAAATAGAAGCTCTTTCATAATTTTGATAATCTTTGTTCCATTGAAGCATCTGTTTAAGTAGTTTTAGGGAAGGCCTATAATCTGATTGCTCAATTCTTATTTTTTGAAATAGATATCTTTTAACAATGTGTATCATTCTTCTTCTATATGAAACATCTAAAAGAATAATGAGGTCTGCCTTCATAAAGCTTTGATTAACCCAATGATACTGTGAACCTTCATTAATCCATTGCTCGGTTTGAACAATTTCTTTTAATAATTCTTCTCTTCTTTCGCGTGAACTTTGTCTTACTCCTTCTATCATACTCTCCCACACAAGGTTATCTATTTCATACGTAGGTATTGAATAAAAGGTAGAAAGCTTTTTGGCTAACGTTGTTTTGCCACTACCAACAGAACCAATAATATGGATTTTATTAAAAAACTTCTCCATCTCATCACCTTTTTTATGTCATTTTTGCTGTACAAACACGACTGCTTATTTGCACAATCTAATTAATTGTATTTTCTGAAAATAAAACCGATAATTACTTTATACATATTGCATAGCCCTACTTAATAGATAGGAGGATAAGTCATTGAATACTATGTTTTCACCCTCTCGTTGGGAAATCAAATCCTTACATACGAAAAATATCCCATCTATTCAACATGAATTACATGATATGTCATCTTTTTTGCATGAAACTTCCGAAGCAATCGGCTTCACAGAGGAAAATTGTAAAGTCATTATATCTTTTATAAAAAATATTGAAACAATAGAATGCTTCCTCTACTGTTTATCAATAGAAGAACAAGACCCTTCATACTTATCCATTTTACAGTCCCAAATTTCCATATTAAAAAGTGACATACGCTCTCTCGTTTATACATGGTCGGAGATGGTTCAACAATACGATACTACACAAAACGATAATGAACTACTTTCATATAGGAATTTACTAGTCAATAGACAAAATAAAAAGCAAACCATTTCAGAAGAGTTATTTATCACTAATTCTACAATAGAAGTATTAAGAGGGCATGAAGAAATTTATAAACAGCTTCAAAATAGCTCTAAAGTAATAATGGATGGACAATCATACACGATTTTTCAAATTGAAAATATTGCTATGAAGGGAAGCCATACTACACAACAGGTAAATGCCTTCCAAGCATTAAATGAGTACTTTAATCAATACTCTCCTGTCTATGCTTCTATTTATAATCATATGGGTGGACTTAGGATATCTCACTATAAACAAGTCAATTCACATTTTCTCGAAGAGTCTTTAGCTAAAAATGGTTTATCATTACATGCATTAAATACAATGTGGAGTACCATTGACAGGAATTTACCAAAATTAACACGTTATATTGACATGAAAGCTCATGAATATAAGAAAGAAAAAATTAGTTGGTATGAATTAATGTCTAATACTCAGGAAATATCAACAACTATTACATTTCAAGAAGCTATCACCTTTATATCAAAAGCATTAGCTTCTATCGATCCATCTATGTCGAAATTTGTCCTTAAAGCTATAAAAAACAGCTGGATTGATGCCGTACCACATGAATCAAAATCTCTCAGTGGATTTTGTGTTCCTTTTCTTAAGAATAAACAATCCAGAATATCATTATATTTTGATGGACAAATAGATAGTGCCCGAATTTTAGCTCATGAATTAGGACATGCATGGCATTATCAGCAAATAAGTGAATTAACCTCCCTTTCATTTTTAGAGGATCGTTTTGAAATGACAACAGCAGAAACTGCCTCGATTTTTTTTGAAACTGCTTTTGTTGATGCTGCTATACACTCTTCAAAAGATCCCGTAGCTAAAAAGGCTCTTCTTGGCTGGAAAATTGAGCGTAGTCTCAATTATCTCATGTCAATTCGAGGAGCATATGAATTCGAAAAAAGATTCAATGAGCACAGAATGACTGGGCCTTTAACAGTTGACACCATCGAAAAAATCTCTTTGCAAGTACAGGAAGATGCCTATGGTAAGACTCTTAGCTCATACCAACCTTACGTTTGGATTAAGTATGAACAATTTTATCAGGCGGAAGTTCCTTTCTATAATTATCCTTATACCTTTGGTTTTTTATTAAGTCTAGGTCTTTTAAAAATATCTAATAATGAGCATTTTCCTACTCAATTCCAACGTTTTTTGAGAGAAAGTGGCACTGCACCAGTAGAAAAACTTGTATATAAACATTTTCATATCGAGCTGACTAACACCATTTTTTGGCAGAATGCAATAGATATGATCATACACGATATAGAACAATATCAATTACTTTGAAGTTTATCTATCATAGAAACACAACCTTGACCAGCATAAGCCAATCCATCCAGAAGGTTTCTCTTTGACCTTCTGGATGGATTGGCTTATGACCTCGAGGGGCTAGGCGCTGGAGCTAGACTTCAACATTTTCAAAACAAACAGTCCAAGATCAAAATTTTATAATGTCCTAAACAAAAAAGAACGAAAAATATCGCACACGAATATTTTCGTTCTTTTTAGTATCTTTTCCCGTATATCTTTTTTCCATTTTGATCATATGCTGTTATCATTATGGGCATATGTAGCTCCTCACCCATAAGAGGGAGATACCAAAGCCAATTGTTTTCTTGAAGTTGTATTCTATTAGGTTGCCTTTCATTTTCGCTTACGATGATAATGGACTTTACTTTATCATTATTCATACCTCAAACCATAGAAAACTCGTTTTGTGAATTAGTTATACTAGCCCAATATAATGGATCATCTGTTTCTTCATTCCAATTAAAATCAAGCATTCCTGAAATATTTTTTACTTTTGAAAAGGATTCATTCATTTGGACATACATTAAACCATCAGCATTTTGATAGAAAACAAGATTTTTTCTATCTTATGACATAACTCTTTATTGAAGGAAGTGTCCGAAGAACGGTTTTCTATGCAATAGCTTTTTACACCTCATTCCTTATGATAGATAGATACTATAGAAGCATTGACAAAAACAAAGCACTTGAAAAACTCATACAAACTAGTAGAATGATTGCTTGAACCAATAATATAGATCCTAAAGATAATATATATTTTTAAAATACAAATATAAAAAAGATGAACAACACGAATTGTAAAATGGATGTTATCCTCATAATTCCTCCAAATTATATTCCACTTTAATGCAAAATATCCTTGTATATTAAAGAATTTATGTTTTTGTATCATGCCATTTATTAAGAATTTCTTCATTTTTCTATTAACTAGTTCTTCATATTTATTATGTAAGCTTATAGTATAAAAAATGAACTAGGATAAGCAAAACTCACTTGAACGGATGCCATGAGAGATGAGTTTTATTTGGAGGTATGCTTTATGTTTTTTGGTGTTTTATTAATAGGTTCCATTATTGCTAGTATCTTATCAGCAATCATTTATCTACCTATATACATAGCCCAACGAAAAAAGAAAATCCCTTTTCTAAGACACTTCATTCATTATGTATTTATTGGTTGTTGTATTGTAATTAGCTTTGCCACACTTTTTCTCGGTGGAGTTACCTTTAATCCTGATTATTATTTTCTCAATCTGCATCCTTTTATCTGGATCAGTGAAGTATATACGATGGGTTGGGCTAGAATGATTGAACAATTAATATTAAACATTTTGATGTTTGTACCACTATGTATCTTACTACCGATAGTATTTAAAGGATTACGATCATTTTGGAAAACAACAATTGTCGCACTATGTATGACAATTTCCATTGAATTCATTCAATATTTTACTGGGCGCTCTGCAGATATTGATGATGTAATCATGAATGTATGTGGAGGAATGATTGGATATTTCCTATTCTCTTTACTTAATCATCTCTTTCGAAATAAAGCATGGTGGAAGCAATTAAATGGTATGCAAAAAAGAAACCAAAATTCGTGAAAGAATTTTGGTTTCTTTTTAAAGATTCATTCATAAATTTCAAATGCATCTTCAGGTAACTTATGAATGTGATGTAAATAGCTTTTTACTTTTTCAGCCTCATTCAAAGGATATATAAATTGAAGTTCTTTACTAACATATAAAGCAGTATCTTGAAATAACTCAATCATTTCAAACAATGCATTCCAAATCGCATCATCATTACTTTCTGAAAAGGTACGAAGATATTTTTCCCAAATATCCTTATCAACAAACTGTTTTAGATACTTCCCAGATTTACCTATACTAACAGAGAAATCTGTATCAATCCCTACCTTCCACTCGAGCATAGTGAGTAGCATCGATCTGACATGGTGCATATAATCTAGGGCATATAATACTTCTTTCCTCCATAACCCCTTAGCAACATATGTAGACAACCACCAAAATTCATTCCAGCAATCCAAATAGAATGATAATGTCGGCTTTTTCACCCAATAACCTTTATCAGTTGGTTCAGGTATACTTTTACTCGGGTCATCCTTGTCCAATAATAATATTGTTAAAGAGTCCTCCTTATAATATGCTTCCTTTTCCTCAATAGGAACTAACATTAAATCAATTCGATTTCCATCCTCGAACAGCATTAGATAAGTAAATCTTCCCCCTAAAGATGGCGGAAATAAAAACATATTCTCTGGGGTTTGCATCATGATCCTTTCACCAAACACATTTATCCAGGATGGATGATTTATGAATGTTTGCATATCTGTAACAAGGTATACAATATCATAATCTTGAAAAGGATCTTTCGGAGCCCTTTGATTTGTTCTAGAACCATTCATTGCAACTGCCCGAATACGATGATCTTCCTTGGCAACTTGTAAAACTAAACTTATGATTTCTTTTGACGACCGCATAATAAAACCCTCACTCCGTTCAAGATTTGACAACTATTAAGATGTAAGACACTATCAAACTATTGCCCTTCTCTCGTTTTTGAAAACACTCTTAACAATGAATGGATTTGATATTTTTTCACTAATATAGACAATATTTTATATATGCTATATCCAATCATTATACCAAAAACATTACATATAATATCATCTATATCAACTGTTCTTATAACAGCTCCAAGCATGATTTCGATAAGTTGCAAAAACTCGATAGCTGCTGAAATCATAAACCCCAATAAAAATATTCTTATATTACTTCTAAATCTATTAAATAATAAGGGAACTAATACACCCAAAGGCATTAATAATAAAATATTCCCCCCAACATTTCGAATAATAAGATTTATCATAAAAGCCGTGTCGCCATCATAGGCTACTCCAATTTGTTTGATATTATGAAAAATATCTCTCATTGGTATGAAATTAATAGATCTTCGTACATCTAATTGAACGCCATCCATTCGAATTCCCAATGGTAATAAAGTAACTGAAATCATCATAAGTATATAAATAATAAAAAGAAACAAAACAGTTTCTTTTATCCAACTTGACTGTTTCTGTTTTTTTAAGATAATGGTGACAAAAATACTTCGTACTAAAATAAAACAAATCACACCTAAGATGATAATCATCTCACTTTCTAGTTCATACAAAAACTTTCATCCTTTCGCTTAAAAATAAGGTCGTTCGTGATTGAACGACCTTTTGCTAAAAAAACGTTACGATACGCTTATCAATTATACTGATCTTTAATTATGCCCTACATATGTACCACCAATAAAATCATGGATACCTCTCTTATCTTCTCGAAATCCAATCATGAAAGCACTTACAACATTTGCGATTCCAAAGGTCACTAATCCAATCAAATAGAATCCTACAATCTCTCTTAAAATCATATTTTTCATAGTTAATTTTTCATTATCCATACGTTTTATCTTAATTTTCAAAATTCTCTTCCCGATAATATAACCGCCCCATATCACTGGAACAATCGTTAAATACAAAGTATAGATTAGTTCCCAGGTTCTTCCTTCTTGCCATTTAATCGAAAATTCCCCCTTAATTAGATATGTTATGATTCCACCTACTAACATAAAAAAAAGCGAATCTAATAATCTAGACAAAAACCGCACACCTAAACCTGCTGGGAATTTCACATTCACTACGTGTCACATCCTTTCTTATCCTCATTTAACATTTATTTCTAAAATATCATACTTATAGCCATATATAAAACATTTCATATAAAAAACTGATCTTAATCGGTATAAAACAAATAAGAACAGTTTCAAATATTTATCTATCCTCGAATTGTCATATACATGCTACATCAATTATCAGGATACTTTCTTGTATCCAAAGGTCTGATAAGCTTGTATCTTATAAGCCTTATCTTTATTTACACAACTCTTCTATTATAACCTCACTTGTACATTGCAATTGTTCGGATAGGTCTTTAGTATTTGTTTCCAAGCCAAAATAGTATATTTCGTCTTGATTTTCAAAGTATGTATTCGGCAGTTTCATTTCTTCATTCGCCATTCTAGTTATGAGGTTTTGAACAAATTTACCTTGCGTAATCAGATCTGTTGATCCTAAATGGAAAATACCAGTTTTTTCATGATCTATGATATATGTAATTTGTTTAGCTAACAAAGTATCCATAAGGTTATTACATTTTAAATTACAGTATGCCTCTATTTCTCCACCGTTCTGAATAAAGTTTTTTACTACATTAAATCTCAGTGAATTCTTTCCCCATATAGCTGGAATTCGAATAATAACAGCACGTTCCTTTAATAATTCTAGAACAACTTCTTCACACTGAATTTTGAATTTCCCATACTCTGACATAGCGACTGGGTTTTCTATAACGCTATGAGGTTTTGAAAAATCACTATCAAAAACATTCAAAGTAGAAAAGTAGATAAATGTCGTATCTTTTTTTGTAATTCTAGTGCCAACTGCTGATGAAGTTCTACTTGTTTCTGAAAATCGCCTCGTAAACAGGAAATCACTACATCTGGTTCTAAAGAGGAGATAAGCTCGATAAACTTCTCCTTTTGACCGATTTCCAACTGATATTGCTTATGACTTGGTAAATCAACAGGTTTTGAATGATAGGTACCGTAAACGTCATATGTATCACTACACTCTGTCACAATCGCCGACCCTATTAATCCACTTGCACCGAGAATCAATATTTTCCTCATGTTTCACTCTCCTTAAATTCTCTATTTTGTTCGTTAGGTTTTAATCATCATTCATACTTTCAGAATGATTAGAGATACTGATTTTCATTTCACTGTAACCCTTCAGACACGTAAAAATCCACCCTCTGAATGAATAACCTGACCTGTTATCCAATTTGCTTCGTCACTAGCAAGAAAAAATATAACCCTTGCAGCATCTTCTGGTTCACCAACTCTTCCCATTAAAAATTTTGGACGTAGATTCTCTCTAATTTCTTCATTCATCCAATTGGAATCCGTTGGTCCAGGATTAACAGCATTCACTGTTATACCAAGATGAGCCAATTCGGCTGATAACGAAACAGTAAAAGCTGAAATAGCCCCTTTTGAAGCTACATATGCTAAGTTACCAGGCATTGGACCAAGATCCTGTCCTGATGTTATATTAATAATTCTTCCATAAGCATGATTGACTTTATTAAATCGTTTTGCAAATTCCGCACATAGAAGACAAGTAGACCTAACATTGACTGCATAATGGTCATCCAAAATTTTTGCGTTCATTTGTAAGTAATCTACATCAATAGAATGAGCAGCATTGTTAACGAGAATAGATGGATTATCCATTTTTCTTGTCACTTCATTCATTATTCGTTCTGCAGCATCCGCTTTAGACAAATCAATTTCCATGTACTCACAACAAACACCTAACTCTATTATCTCTGATTTAAATTGTTCTGCCCATCCATCCTTTGACATCCAATATGTAAAAAAAATGTCTACTCCATTACATGCCAACTTTCGACAAGTTGCTGCTCCAATCCCTCTTTCATTCCCTACACCTGTAACGATAGCTATTTTTCGATTTTGCTCTTTCAAAAAAAGCCCTCCAATACTTCATATTTTTTTAAGATTTGTAATCCTATACGAGCAATTTGATAGAAAAAAACAGTACTTCAAAATGATAAAAGACCCTATTAAAATAAGTGAGTAAACCAATAAATCTTGACTATCCATCTATTTCTTTTAAAGCCTTTTCAATGATTCTTCTTATAAATGGCTCCTTATTTATAGTATAAGTAGAGCGATCAAAGGGATACATAGAGGCAAGTTCTTTCTTTAAACAAGCATATTCTTTTAAGCTTTCTGGATGCCCACGTAAATAATTTCGAAAGAGAATTTTCTCATTCCACTCGATTCCATCCATTTCACATATATGTATATGAACAGTTCCTTGTTGATATAAGCCTTTTCTAAAAAACTTCCGATCCTTGAACTCTGGCTTATCAACAAATTCAAATCCAATATCCTGTCAAGGCTCAATGAATACTACGAAATCTTCTAAATTCTTTATACCTACTAATATATCAATGATTGGCTTGGCTGCTAAACCTTCTATAGAAGTACTTCCAATATGTTCAATCGCTATGATTTCATTACCTAATACCTGATTTACTTTCTTTTTTTCTTCCTCGAATTGTTTAATCCATTTTGGATTATGTTCTAATAGCTTTACTGTCGGTTTTACCATTAATAATAGCACCTTCTTTTCTCTTTTGACTAAAAGTATGAAGGGAAAAAAGCACCCCTTATGAGATGCTTTTATCCAATGGCACTTTCCTCATCCGTGTCTTCTGCTTCAAAAATTAATACGGTTGATTCCGTAGTGCCTGAACTTACCTGAGGAATAGCATAAGTTAGCTTAAAACCCTCCTTGCCTCTTTGATTCAAATGCTTGGCTAGTTCTTCTAAAGGTAATTTTTGATCCATTGTACCTTCTATTTTCGAAACACTATATCGATAAATTCGCATATTTCTTCCTCCTTATCGTTAATATCCTAACCTCAAAGAAGAGAAAATATTTACAAATATTAACTTTGAAGTGAATCATCTTTACTAAAGTCAAGCTCCTTCTCCGAATGCATTCAAAAGTAACGTCGATCCAATATATAGTCGATGAGATAATAATTCGGTATACCATTCAGAAAATACGAGCAGTAATTCTACAACTCTTATTTTTTATTCGAATAATGAAACATGAAGATTGATGTTGATACAATGTATGAGCATGGCATGCAGTTGTCCTCTATGATGTATAACATGAGTTAATATTTCTAATAGCCATTCATACCTCGTATACGTCACACCCCAATAGGCAGTCAGCTTCTCTTGTAAATCAGTTTCAGAATAGTTCATGTACTCATTCCTTAACAAATTGTAATTTTCAACCAAAGCTACTACAATATCTTTTTTATTATCGAGATCACAACTGCTATACAATTGTCTCATTTCTTCTTCCGTTGCTCCATCTGCAATCAACAAATCTGCTTTACAAATTATCGCAATATGTTCAAAAAGCTCACCGACAGAATACTTGTTAGGCGTTGGTCTTAATGTTAAATCTTCATCCGTTAAACTTTGAAGCATTTCCTTAGTAGTGGATAAAGCCAAATAAATTTGATACAAGATACTCTCACAATAATAATTCATTTTATCTCCATTCATTGACTTTGTTTTTCGCACGAAACTAGTAAAAATAAAGGTAATCTCATTCTTCGTTTATATTCATTGTCACTTATAAATGCTTGTTCTATAGGTTTTCCTTCTCTTATATCTGTTATTGTAAACCCTACATTTTTTAGCATTTGAAAATATTCTTCTATCGTTCGATGATATTTCACAACCTTTTTTCCCATCCATGGTTCAATTCTTTCACCACTATAAAAATAATCATCTACAATCCAATCTTCCTTTCTTGCAGATGTATTAGCACTTTTCATAGATGAAGTTAGAAGAGGATGCTGAACACTAAAAATAAATTTGTATATACATATCGATTAGACTATTAATATCATATCAAGGAAAGAAATGGGCATACTAAAAAAAGAAATTCCATTCTATAGAACATTCAGGTGAATTCTTTTGAAAATCTTACTCATTCTATCAACGTTTACGGTACCAATAATCATGTTTTTCCTCCAAAAACTTTGGAAAAAGACGCGCATTTTATTTAACTATTTGGCTTTCTTATCAATCATCATCTTCGGTAGCATAACATCTGTTTCAGTCTATCAAATCATTAAAGACCAAACCGTATTTATGACGAATATACATGCCATTCTTCTAAATCCTTTTTTCTTATTGACAGGGGCTTATTTAGGATTATATATCACTTACCAATTAATTAATTTATCGCTAAACGAAAGATAATCTTCTTTTTATAAAAGGCAGTCTATGTATGTGCGGCTCCTTGTTTTCAATTGAAGTGTGCCTAACAAAGAAAGGAAAAACAGAACAATTAACGATAGCACACACAATAGTATAAGCTAATGTATAGAAAAGGGATCGTTCTATGTTTGGCGAGATCATCTTTATAAAAATGGCTATTGGCATGACCGTAATCCACAATTGATGTTACATCTAGCAAAAGCTCCCTCTGTGAGCTATCTTTCTAACTCAATATATTCTCTCACTAGTTTCCACTGCCCTTCTTCTTTTCTCCAAATAAACATACATTGAGCAGGATAAGGTTCACCATCAATTATATTTATTTCTCTTCCCATAACAACCATTTCATCCCCATTGTTTCTTTCAGTAAATGACAGTGGATTGAAACTTTTTTCAGCTGTATTATATTGCATTAATACTTCATCAATATCATAGTCATAGCGATATTCCTCCGGACAATCAAGATTGGAATGTGCCCAATAGCCTATAAATTTTTCAGACATAAACATTCTAATTTCAGTTCCATTTTTATTCCGTAACCCCAGATTCCACGCTTCAAAATACTGATTCAAAACTTTTCTAAAATGACTCACTGATATCCCCCTTTATTCATCCATCTTAAGTGTATATGCTATATATTCTGTATTCATTTTCTATCCTAGTACTCGCCTTTATAACATTCTCTTAAAAACATGATTTTATCTTTCAACTAGCCTATTACCATAATCATTTAAGATGTTTATTAAAGAATAGAAAAAAGACTGATCAACTAGATAATAATCAAAATAGTAATAACTATGTCCAAAACCAAAAGCTCATATTTTTTCCTTATATTCATCTAACTCTACATTTCTCCAAGTAATAAACATTTATTACCCATTATTGTTTTAATTATGAGTTTCATTTAAATTCATGATGATTGTTTCTATCACCATCTATCTCCATCATTTAAAAGACGTGCAAAAAGTTCCTTTTTTACACGTCTTTGTTACTACCGCTTATATTTTTAATCTTTTTCTGCCATTATGAAGGCTTTTCCTCTTAAATAATAAAGCCAATAATACAATAGACAATAATATGAATCCTACACTAGTGTATATAACACTTTGAATAATCTTCGTTTCTAAATACGTTTCATATGCAAAAGTAGCCATAGAAAGTGAAATCATGAAAGTACAAAATAACAGTAATGATTGAAATCGAATTTGCTTCATCGCTATCCCTCACTATTCATTTGATTATTTTCTACCTTTTACGAATGAAAATAGTAATCTGTCTATTAGTTATAGAAACCCTCTCTATTTTATTATTCTTAATATTCTGTATTTTTAGTCGTATTCCTTCTAAAAACATAAAAAAAGATTCTTTATATAAAAGAATCCTTTACATTATGATTTAGTTCTCTGGACTAATTGTAAAAAAATTCAGTCAATTAATCTGATTGCAAACTCTATTCGTGATTCTTAATTCCTTCTCTCACTCTTCTATTGAGAGATGCAATGGGAAAATAGTAATCGAATATTGATCTATCAGTTGTTCATTAAGACGTTTATGAATATTCTGCCTTATTTCTTCAAGTCTCTCTTCCTCCTTTGGTAATTCAAGAACGATTGATTCATTTGATATAATACCTATTTGAGAACGATACCCATATTGATTTAATACTTCTTCAACAATATTCTTAATCTTCTCGTGAGTCTTCAAAAGATTCTCCTCTTTTTGTTTGGTTGAAATTAGATGGATGGATTGAGAGACACTTACTTCATACGAATCTTTATTTCTACTTTCTAGAATGGTATGTATAATTTCTTCAACTGGCTTTTTCACTTGATTATAATATAGATTCGACGCATTTATAACAACAGTAATCAGTTTAGGATCATTTATTATATATATGTCGTCCCATATAATACCTGCTGATTGTAAATAATCACTTATTTCCTCTTTTAAAGGTTTTTGTTCGAACTGTTCATTCAAATATGGAAACTTAGAAACTAGCTTTGCCATTGCAGGAGAAACAAAAGCTGAACTAATTAATAGACCCAAAAACAATATAATGATTAGTAACGTATAGGTAATCTTTGTACCCATGCTTTTTTTTTGAAAGTGGATGGACAATGATAATTTACTTCGCCTTTCATTTTGATTCATTCGTTCAATTGTTGTAAAAATTCGATTTTTTAAATTTTCGTTTCGTTTCCTTCTCCACTTCAATGAACTATTCAATGTCTTTAAAGATAACTCGATATTTGCAACTGATTCTTCGAAAGGTTCATTCTCCATCTGTTTTCTTATCAAGAAGTTTTCAGCTAATGCAGCAATCGCTTTAGAGGCCATTACATTCACTCTTGTATCTGACCATCCTAATATTTTCGCTGTATCCTCTGTAGTAAAACCTTTTACATTCTGTAAAATTATTACCTTTTTAAATGAGTCTTTCAATCCTTCTAAAACAGAATATAACTCTATTGAATCTTCATATATTTGAATCATTTCTCCAGGAAATGAATAATTTTCTTTTTTATTGAATAGAACTTCTTTCAAGAATAAACAAGGTCTACATTTCTTTAACTGTTTCATTGTTAAATGATTAGCAATACTAAAAAGCCATGTTGTCTCATTACAATGCATCGTATATGAATCATGATACGAGTACGCTTGAATAAATGTATCATGCGTTAAATCTTCTGCTTGCTGATAATTTTTAGTCATTAAAAGGATATAGCTAAAAATAGACTTGCTATGTCTGTCATACCATTTGTCCACTGTCTCCTTACTAATTTCCAACATTTGATGATCCCCCCTTTCAAAAGTATTCCTATATATTAGACGATCCAAAAAGGAAAAAGTTTTAATTTTTTGATATTTTTTTACAAAAAAATTACCTTTACAAGTATGTTTTAAACAAAAAAAGTAATTCTTCCTATGAAGAATTACTTATTCCTGCATGAATCATAAAATTCCATATACTTTTTATCTTGCCTATAATAATTCAATCTATCCTGTAAAGTTCCTGTGTGAAACTCAAATTTATGACCATCTGGGTCTGTGAAGTAGATTGATTTTTTATCTTTTTCATCTCTAGGTCGCCCAGAAAGAATGTTTACTTTCAAAAACTCCAACTTTTCATAAATTCTGTTGAAATCTTTTTCGTCAATAGAAAAGGCTATATGAGTATAGGATTCTTTTATTTCTTTTCGTGGAATGTTTTTTTCTACGTTAAGAGCTAACCATATGCCATCTAAATCAAAATAAGCCGTATTATTTCCTTTCACTAGCAACTTAGCATCAAAAACTTGCTGATAAAACCAAATAGACTGATTAAGATTGGAAACTGAAAACAATAAGTGATTTAAACCCTTTATTTCCATGAAAACCTCCTACAATATCCGCGTACGATTCAATTTTATACTATTTTGGTTCAACTTTTAACAAATGTTGTTCAACTCCGATTTTGATTCAACTTTCGTCTAATTACGCTCAACTTGCTGTTAGAACGCGATTCTTTGATGACTTATCATTTTTCCGCTAAAAAATTGACGCATTAGATTGTTCATTATAGTTTAGAGAATACTCTCTTGATAAAACTAAAACTAATCATAAATGCTCACCCTTCTTTACACTGTCCCCTTTAATTGTATAGTTTTTATATTAAATTCTGAATATTTTTTACAACAAAACAGATAAAAGCTTTGACTTACAGTTCAAAATGATGTAGAGTACCTATTGGGCGAACGTTTAATAACCCAAACTACTACAATATTCGTATTTAGAGGTGTATATCATGAGAAAAGTGTTCGATTACGAAGATATTCAATTAATTCCGGCAAAATGTATTGTAAATAGCCGTTCTGAATGTGATACAAGTATTACTTTAGGTGGACATAAATTTAGATTACCTGTGGTACCTGCAAATATGCAAACAATAATCGATGAGAAAATTGCTATGTATTTAGCTGAAAACGGTTACTTCTATATCATGCATCGTTTTCAACCAGAAAAACGAATATCCTTTATCAAAGATATGCATACAAGAGGTCTAATCGCATCCATTAGTGTCGGTGTAAAAGAAGAAGAGTATGAATTTGTTAAACAATTAGCTAATGAGCAGCTTACACCAGAATTTATTACAATTGATATTGCCCATGGTCATTCCAATGCAGTAATCAGTATGATTCAACATATTAAAAAATACTTACCTAATAGCTTTGTCATTGCTGGTAATGTAGGTACACCAGAGGCAGTAAGAGAATTAGAGCACGCTGGTGCAGATGCAACCAAAGTTGGTATTGGACCAGGTAAGGTTTGTATTACAAAAATTAAAACAGGTTTTGGTACTGGAGGTTGGCAGTTAGCTGCATTACGCCTATGTGCAAAGGCTGCTACTAAGCCTATTATTGCGGATGGCGGTATTCGTACACATGGAGATATTGCCAAATCAGTAAGATTTGGTGCATCTATGGTTATGATTGGCTCATTATTTGCTGGCCATGAAGAATCACCAGGAGAAACAATCGAAAAAGATGGCAAACTTTACAAAGAATACTTTGGATCAGCTTCTGAATTCCAAAAAGGTGAAAAGAAAAATGTTGAAGGTAAAAAAATGTATGTTGAGCATAAAGGTGCTCTCGAAGATACATTAAAAGAAATGGAACAAGATTTACAATCTTCTATTTCTTACGCAGGTGGTAATAAATTGGAAGCAATCCGCACTGTTGATTATGTAGTAGTTAAAAATTCCATTTTTAACGGAGATAAAGTATTTTAATAGTTTTGCGAGTAACAATAGAAAGCTATATGAAATGTGGTTTTCATATAGCTTTCCTTTTTTATGAGGAGTTTTTCTAAAAACATTGAAAAATCATATATGATTCATACGAATAGAATAATTAGGAAACAAAGTAGTCTAATAAACTATTATTTATCTTTTTTCTCTCTAACAACATGATGGAACTTCTCTCCAGGTAAATCAATATCAAACGCTAAGCCAAAACCAACGACATATCTACCTTCTATAGGAGTAAGCTCAAATAAAGATAAATCTAAACCTCGTAATACCCCCATCATCGGTGCTCCATGAATCTCTTCAAACTTATCAAAGATTTCTTCATAACCATCATTCCCAATATTAGTAGTTGTACATTGAAAACGAGCTCGCTCACGAGCAAAAAGATTAGAAGCATCTTGTTCATCTGCTAGTAACATAACATGAATGACATCATTTTCTTCTATATAACTATAATGATCAGAAATTTTACTTATATAAATATAAAAATTTCCATCATGCTGAACAAATGGAGAGTAACTTATAAATGGATGACCATTTTGATCTTTGCTACTTATAACAATTGTTTTGCATTTATGAACGAACTGGTTATACTGCTCTCTCTTTTGATCGATATCTATTTGTTTTGTCATTTGTTTTCCTCCTCTAATCGCCTAATTTTCGATGAAATTCCAAATAAATGTATTCTTGGCTTACTATGCTGATAATGTGAGTCAATTTCACACTCCACTCCATATACATTACGAATCATTTCTTTTGTTAACACTTCATCTGGGGTACCATAGTTCTGAATCGTTCCCTTTGATAAGACACATATTTTATCACTATAGATACTTGCTTGATTTAAATCATGCGAAACCATAACAACAGTCATTTTTAACTCTTGATTAACAGAGTGGATTAATTCTAATAACTGCAATTGATGAGCAATATCTAAATATGTCGTTGGTTCATCAAGCAGTAATATTTTTGGCCTTTGTGCTAAGGACATAGCAATCCACGCACGTTGTGCTTCCCCACCAGAAAGAGAAGATACATTCCGCTTCTTTAATTTTGTTAATTCTGTCTTTTCAATCGCCCACTCAACAATGCGCAAATCTTCATCATTTGTTCGTTCATACCATTTTTTATGAGGTGTTCGACCATAATTCACTAAGTCTTCTACCGTTATATCTGTAGGTGATTCATTCGATTGAAATAACACACTCATCATTTGGGAAATCGTTTTACTTCTTAATGACTGCAAGTCTTTCCTATCTAAAAAGACCTTCCCTTTTTCGACAGGAATCAGTCTAGACATAGCTTTTAAAGCTGTTGATTTCCCAGAGCCATTTGGGCCGATAATAGAAATAATTTCTCCTTCTTCAACGTCCAAATGAAAATTGTCTAATATTTTTTTCTGCTCATAGCTAATATCTAATGATTGAGCTCTAAGCATATTAAATGTCACCCGCTCTCATTAAATATAGAAAATAGGGGCCTCCCACCACAGCCATTACAATACCTGCTGGAATATCTAGTGGCGAAAATAATGTTCGGCCAATTGTATCGGCTACCAGTAATACTAGTGCTCCTAAAATCAGACTCATTGGAATTAGGAGACGATAGTTTGATCCAACTAATAATCTGGACATATGAGGAACAATCAATCCAACAAAACCTAATAAACCAACAATAGATACAGATATCGCTGCTAAATAGACCGCAACAAAAGAAAGCATAATACGTATTTTATTTGTATTTTCTCCTAAATTAATGGCTACTTTTTCACCTAAATTCAAAATATTAGATGGTCGAATACAAAACAATGCCAACACCCAACCGATTACAGAATATGGAATAAGCATACCAACATCCCCCATACCCTTCCCTGATAGACTTCCATTTAACCATTGAAGTGCTGAAGGAAGACGATCACTATAAAGTATGGATAACAATCCTGTTATACCACCAAATACAGCATTAACAGCTACTCCAGAAAGAATTATTCTAATAGGGGAAATATTGTTTTTCTTCCACGCCAAAGCATAAACAAAAGTAACTGCTATCAGTCCACCTACAACAGCAGCAATCGGAATCCACTTCCCATGTTCAGGGAAAAGAAGCAAAATAAAAAGTACCGTTACCGCAGCTCCACTTGAAACGCCTGTTAAACCTGGATCTGCTAGTGGATTTCTCATAACAGCTTGAAGTAATGCACCTGATATTGCTAGGTTTGTTCCTACAATCACCGCAAGTAGAACTCTAGGGATTCGAATATCCCACACAATCGTTTCTGATAATGCTTGCCCAGATCCAAAAATTGTACTGAGTGTTTCCATTGGTGAAATAGCTACACTTCCTATGCCGATGGATACAATGAGGAAAGTTATTAATAGAACAAACGTTATACCTACACTGAATTTTCTCTTCAATTTTACTTCCATATCATTCAATCCTCATTTAATGTCAAATTACTTATATAAGATTTTATTTAATTGTTCTAAACCAGTTGTAGCTTTTTCGATAGAAGCATATCCAAATGTTTCATAGTCCAGAGCTTGAACTCGGTTTTCCTTAAAGGCAAGTAGTTTCTCCCATGCCCCATTCTTTTTTACCTCTGATTTAAATTGCTCTAATGCAGCTGTTGGATCACCGTGTGAGACAAGAAGAATTGCATCAGGATTTGCTACCACAACATCCTCCATATTTAAAGGAATATAAGCCTCTGTGGATTTAACAGCTTCACTTACTATATTCGTAGCACCTAACTTTTTAACTAAGCTACCGACATAAGTGGAATCACTCATTAGCATAAACGATTCACCAGAACCAAATAAAAGCATAACTTTTGGCGCACTTTTCCCTTTTATATCTTTAAGAATATCAGTTTCTTTTTCATTTAATTGAGAAAGATACTCTTTGGCTGCATCTTCTTTATGTAATGTTTTTCCTAATACTTGTAATGAAATTTTCAACTCTTCGTATGAATCTGTTGGAATATACGCTCTTGCAACTTTACTATTTTTGATTTTCTTCTCTAAACTTTCTTGAATTGATTCTGGACCGATGATAATGTCCGGATTAAGACTCGCAATTTTTTCCACATCAGGTTCTATCGTAGAACCAATTTGTGTAATTGTTTCAAATCCATCAGGTAGTTTATGCGTTGAAGTTGGTATACCGACAGGCTTCACATTTAAAATATGTAACATTTCAGCAATGGAGACAGATGTTGTCACAATAGAGTTCGGTTGTTCAGCAGGAAATTGCTTTAATAGTTCATTTATGTGTTCTGAATTTGCACTTGTATTTGTATGTTTCTCAGATTTAGAAGATTGGTGGCTATGCTCTGCAACTTTTTCTTCTTTAGTTGATGCTTGTTCTTCTTTATCTTCAGCACATCCTCCTAACACAAGTAGTGCTGAAAAAAGCACAGATCCATATAAACTTTTTTTCATTAAATAGTCCCCCGTTTGTATTAATTGATAATAATTATCATTATCAATTAAGAATATATCAGACAACTTAGATATTTACAACATTTTTTTCTAAATTAGGAATTTCACAGTAACGATCAGCTATTTTAATAGGTGCCTGTATAATTACACAAAAAAAGAGCGAAGAGAAATTCATCCCTTCAGCTCTTTCAAACGAAGACACCATTTTTTTACAATGACTTGAATAAAATGTTTACTTATTACCCGAATACTTATTGTCAGTAAGCGAATAATGATAAAGCCTTATTTCCTTTGAAATAAATCCTCTTTTTTTGTGCTCCTATTAAGGTTATATACATATTTTCGCGTCCAACTAGGTTATCCGTATGGATATAAATTTGATCCGGGTAATTATTATTTTCACAAAAATACTTCACGAAATCATAGCCTGTAGGAAGCAAGTGTCCTTACTCATCTTCACCTAAATCATGATCTAAAGAAAAAATATGAATATCGTTCTCCTCTAGCAGCTGGATTGCTTCTTAAAAACTTTTGGGAATCACAAATCCGTTTAGACAATCTCTTAAATCTTAAATCATCAACATAGACGTTAATCTTCTTTGGCATACTTGTTCTCCTTATCTCCCTTTATCTCAATGGAGAAGCGGCCATTCGAATGTATGTATGTCTTTTGCCACGAATCGCAATCGAAAGCGCTTGGATATTTTCTGGGATAGCCATACCTGAAAATCCAGAATCTCCAATATGCATGATATCTACACCAGCTCGCTTTGCACTTAATGCTATTTCGCGAATCGTATCCGAGTCGGCACCTTCTTGACTAGTTCCGATTGCCGCTAACGATAAAGCACCCTTACTTTTAATAAGCTGAACAGCTTCCGCCAGTGTTCTTTCACGAATTCCTGGTACAGTACCTGGAGCTGGTAATAAAATCACATCAGCTCCTGCTTCAACGAATCGTTCCAATGCTGGTAAATCTAACATATTACCTACTGTCCCAGAACTATGCATTTTACCCGCTATAATTAAACCTTGAAAATGCTTTGATGCAAGAGTAATGGCTTCTTCAATTCTTTCATTTGTAACACCTGTCTTGGGATTGCCTGTTAAGCAAACAAAGTCACAGCCAAGTTCTTGAGCTCTCTCTAACGATCTTGGAGTAGCGGTTCGTCCCTCAGGTAATGTATATAATGACTCTAGAGCTTCTGCTTTTTGATCTACTGGTTCAAGATTTATGCCAACTGGTAAACCAGTTAGCTTCTTTATTGTCATGATTATATTTTCATCAGTCTTATGTTCTTTATCAGTTGGATGCAAAATATTGTACGATTGTACGCCTTTAACACTAGGATTGAACACATCAAAAATATTTAATAGCACCATATCTGCTCCGAAAGCTTTCATCATTTCTGGATTCGAAACCTCTGAAAAAAGTGGCTGTGAACTAGCAATTGTTTCTGCCAACACAGTTCTCCCTTCTGAAGCCAAAATTGATTGTTTTAATACTGCTTTTTCCATATTACGAAAATCTGATGCTCGGCAATCTAATATTCTTTTCATAAACTACACCTTCCTATAAAGTAAATCTTTAACATACAGGCTTTCCAAAGTCCTCCGAAAATGATTTCGCTGCCTATCAAGATCCTTATCGTCTCTTTTCCGAAAATTCCCCCTCGATTTCCCACAAAAAGCTGCGATTATTTTTAATCTTTGAACAATAATCTATCAAAAATTTTCGAGTTAAAAAATCAAAAAAAAATTCTCTTAAGTGAACGAATGAAAGGACCTAAAAATACTAAAATTGAAAAAAGGATATTACTTTTTAATATAGCTAGCCAAAATTTTTCTCCTTTTTTCAATTGTAAAAATAACAGAAAAATCGATGTAATTCCAGCTATAAATAGTGAACACATATAGAACTTTTGTCGATTCGCTTCAAATACAAGTTCATCACCCTTCCATTCATCGCTCTTACAAAACGATATAGTTGAGTTATCATCTTCCATTCTTACTGCTAGATTAAAGTTTTTATTAATAATATAGTTTTCTTGTTTTAATGCAATTTCATATCCATTGGGTATGAAAACTACTTTATACACGGCAAAATAAGAGACAAAGCTTGTTATAAATATATAAATAAAGACATACTTATATTTTGTGATTATCGATTCTTTCATAGACTGCTGATCCATTTACTATAATGTAAGTAACCCTCTTACACAGGAGAGAAAATCCCGTATATCAGCGGTAAGTAATCTATTCACTAAGAATATTTTGAAAGGTTTGATCTATTGTTTTAAATGTAAAGACATATCCTTCTCGTTCCAATCTTTCTGGTACTATCCAGCGACTTTTTAATACTAGTTCTGTTTCCGTTTTAATGAAAACTGCACCTAATTCAAGCATCCATTTAGGTGATGGCAAACCAATAGGAACTTTCATTTTTTTTCGTAATACGGACATTAATTCACGATTACTAACTGGATTAGGTGAAGAACAATTAAAAATTCCACATAATTCTTTTCGTTCATTTAAGAAAAGAATGATTTTAAATAGGTCTTCTATATGAATCCAACTAAACATCTGCTTTCCTGTCCCTTGAACACCACCAAGACCAAACCTTGCTAGATTTTTATAAGGCGTCATAACCCCTCCACCCTTACCTAAAACTATCGCAATACGTAGGGCAATTTGTCTCGTATTTGGTAAATCAAAATCAAAAAATGTTTTTTCCCATTGTTTCGCGACATCTACTGAAAAGCCTGAACCTATTTCTTCCCTTTCTTCAGTCATTGGTCTATCCTCAGCATGACGATAAATCGTTGCTGTACTAGAATTAATCCATAAGGAGGGTGGTTTATGACACGCTAAAATTGATTCTCCTAAAATAGTAGTTGTTCTTTTTCTAGAATTCATGATTTCGTTTTTATTCCGCTCGTTATATCGACAATTCACAGATTTTCCAGCCAAATTGATTAATAGCTCTGACCCTTCTAACACTTCTATAATGCTCGCTTGGTCCTCCCAAGAAATATGTTGAGGTTGTCTGGAAATCATTTTCACCTCATAACCAAGTTTAGAAAAATGTTCTGCAAAGTATGTTCCAATAAAACCTGTTCCTCCGGCCAAAACAACTCGTTTCATAACAAAACTCCTTTCATGATAGGAATTACATTGTTACTTTACATTTCTTCACAAATTATATAAAATCCTCTAATTATTCCTTTTTATATAATTTGGAGTAAGGTGTATTAAATTTGGTTCACACGAAAGCAATGCAACTAAAAAAGGACCTTTAATGGCCCTTTTTTGTGTCTTCGCATTCATTTTTTATGAAAAAACTATAGAAATGCTCATCATGTAACAAGACATTCCTATAAAAAAGATATTCCTATAAAATATCCTTAAACTCTCTGGCTTGTAAATCTAATTGACGTGCTGCCGTTCCAATTTCATTAAATTCTCCCATAGCCTGTTCAATGAGTTTCTGGCTATTTGTTATACCTATTTGAGATCTATTCGTCACATCACCAATTTTTTTGATTTCACCCGTAATACCTTCAATATGTGAGTTTACTTCTTGGATAGACTCTTGAACACGAGTTGCCAGCTTTCGAACCTCACCTGCAACAACATTGAATCCTCTCCCATGTTCACCTGCGTGGGCTGCTTCAATTGCTGCATTAATAGCTAATAAATTCGTACGTGCCGCAATTTCACGTATCGTTTTAGTTATATCACCTATGGAATCCGCCTGTTTCTTTAAAGACTCTAGTATTTCCATATTTTCTTTTGATTCAGCCACGAGCTTTTGAGTTGAAGAGGCTATCTCTTCATTTCTTTCAATTCCTTCTTCTGCTCTATTACGTAAATCTAGAGCCATCTTATGTAGACTAGTAGCAACCTCTACCGTACTATTCTCTCTTTTCGTAATATCCGTGGCTATTTTAATAACCGCTATTACATTTCCTTTCTCATCTTTAACAGGAGAATAAGTAGCTTCTAACCAAATCAAGTTTCCAGACTTTGTTACACGTTGAATTTTTTCTTGAAAACTTCTACCACTTCTTAAATTCCTCCAAAAATCTTCATAATGTCTACTATTAACAAACTCATCAGTACAAAATTGTTTATGTAAAAGATTTGGCATTTCAGATACTTCATAGCCTATTGTTTTTGCAAAATTTTCATTTGCCCACAGAACTTTTCCATGAGGATCAAATTCAATCATTGCCAAGGATTTTTCAATCGACGCCAAAACATCTTGTTGATTTAATACTTGTGTACTTTCAGAGAATTTGCTGTCTCTATTCGTGTGCATGTTCATTCTCCTTTACTTATAATTTAAACAAGTACGCTTTACCTACTATTTAAAATTCTACACGAATATGCTGATTATTCCTATAATAATGAATCTGAAAGACTAATAATATTTACTATTATCAAAAACAAAATGAATCCTTAACTATTAATAGAGTTTAGGATTCATGCATATACTAGGATATTCACTTGGATTTAATTAACTGGAATTAAATTCTCTACAATGATACTATTCATAGCGTTAATATATGCTAAAGCACTTGCTTTAATCACATCGGTATCAGTTGCTTTCGCCATATATGTTTCGCCTTTGAATTCTACCTGGAGCCTCACTTTACCTAAGGCTTCTTTTCCTCGAGAAACACTACTAATTTTATATTCTAACAATGTAACATCAAGGTCAATAACATCCTTAATAGCAGAATATAATGCATCAATTGGTCCTGAACCAGTATTACTACTATTATATATTTGATCACCTTTTTTAATCTTTACACTTGCCGAAGGGAAAGTTGTGTTACTAATGACTTGTAGATCCATTAATTCATAAAATTGGTCACTATAATGTGTCATGTTTTCATTTTTTTCATCTAATCCAACCTCTGTCGGACTAATTATTTCATAAGCATCTCTTGATTTCAATAATCCATCTTGATGAATACCAGACGAATGAGCAAAGGCATTCTCACCCGTTATTGCTTTATTTACCTGAACCTCAAGACCCATTAATCCACTGACAAGCTTAGATGTATTCATGATTTCCTTATTCTTTATATTTGTATAAGCATGATAGAACGAAGATCGAATATGCATGGCCATCACTACTTCTTCTAATGATGCATTTCCAGCACGCTCTCCTATTCCATTAATTGTACACTCTACCTTATCTGCACCATTTTTAATAGCCGCTAACGTATTTGCAGTTGCCAACCCAAGATCGTTATGGCAATGAACACTAAGTAGCACTTTGTCATTAAGATTTTTCAACCGATCATTCAACTTATAAACTAACTCCCCAAACTCTTCTGGAACAGCAAACCCAACTGTATCAGGAACGTTAATTATCGTTGCACCTGCCTTAACAACAGCTTCAATCGTTGACCATAAGTATTCGAAGTCTGATCGAGACGCATCTTCAGTCGAGTATTGAACTTCTGGTAGCATTGATTTTGCATACTTAACAGCTTCTACGCCTATATCCATAATTTGATTTTTCGATTTACCAAATTTCTTTTCAACATGTATATCTGATGTGCCAAGCACAATGTGTACGAACGGATTCTCGGCATATTTTATACTATTATATACTGCATCAATATCTTCCTTAACGGCACGTGCCAATGCTGTAATCATAATATCACCTGTATTTCCAACTTTCATAGCGATTTCTTTAACTGCTTGAAAATCTCCAGCTGATGAAGCAGGAAAGCCCGCTTCAATCATATCTACTTGAAGCTTTTTTAATTGATGCGCTACTTCTAATTTTTCATACAGGTTCAGTTTCGCACCCGGAACCTGTTCACCATCACGTAAAGTCGTATCAAACACCCATATTTTTCTTGACATATCAGATAACACTCCTTTTCAATTTATATATTGGAAAAGCTACTGTACAAAGTGTACGACAGCTTAACAACCACCGATTTCAAAATAAGCGCTAGACAAGACTATTATGAATAAGAACATGAACAGTGGATCTAACCATGTTTTATCTCAACAAGTTTTACTTTTCAGTTCACGAAAAAAAGCCTCGTCTCTATAGAAACTATAGAGACGAGACTGTGCTCGCGGTACCACTCTAATTGATTAATAAAATACATATTAACCCACTCATTTTCAGTGGCTAACACCACCTATCCATATAACGGTAGAATACCGACATCCCTTACTATTCCTTCAGGGAGTAGCTCTCGGACGAGTTCAAAGGGTAATAACTACCGATTCCCACCAACCATCGGCTCTCTGAAAAGCTTATCATACCTCTTACTATTTCCAATCTTTGCCTATTTGTTATTTAATTAATAGAAATTCTAACTCTTTTCACACATAAGGTCAAGAATATTTTGAAAAATCGTTTTTTCATTTTACATACAATGGTTAATAAAAGCCTCAATCGTGATTCCAAGAAATCGAATAGGATTTTCTTCGTATTATCCAATCAAAACAATACCATATTCCCTGTTTTTTTCGCATGTTGCTCTGCTTTCTTTAACAATACATAAGAAACCAAAAGTAAACTCGCTAATATAGCAGCTAACAAAACAAATTGATTGATTAATTGAAATATAGATTTACCATCAAGAACGAGTCCACGAATAATATTTAAAACATATGTTAATGGAAAAATCATAGCTAAAGCTTTCCCCCATAATGGTAGTGCTAAAATGGGTAATCGCACACCAGCAAAGAATTGCATTGGTTCTTCTAAAATGGTAAATAAAATCGATGCATCTCTTGAAAATAAGAAGACAATATTTAAAAAGCAACCCCAAACTACTGCAGAAAAAGATAATACAAAAATGGCAATCGGTACATATTGCCAATGCAATAATCCTGCCTGACCAGAGAGTATAATAACCAAAAGTGTAAAGACCGAGAACAACCAAACCGCTTCTAGTAAATTACCTGCAGCTCGAGATAACATCATCGTAAATTTATGAACAGGAGTAAGAAAAATCATCTCCAATGTACCAGCTTGTCGTTCATAAGCCATTTGCCATGCTGATTGAACTAAACTCCAAAAAAACGTATATGCCAGATATCCCATTAACAGAAACAATACTATTTGATCAACATTAACATACT
Source organism: Bacillus sp. AP8 (assembly GCF_000321185.1). Lineage (NCBI taxonomy): Bacteria > Bacillati > Bacillota > Bacilli > Caryophanales > Bacillaceae > Bacillus > Bacillus sp. AP8. The sequence continues at coordinate 3,965 of NZ_CAPG01000024.1, read as the reverse complement.
TACTAATCGGACTTGTGCTTGATAAATCGAATGGTTTAAAAGAATAATAAGCTGTAAGAAATAGAATGGCTGGCCATATGAGCATAGAAAAATATATCATTTTATTATGAAAATGATGCTGATGACTTTTTGCCATTTCTGCAATAAACACCCTCCATAAATTCATGCTGATTTCTCCTTTGCCAAAGCTAAAATAGCATCCTCTAGTTTAGGACGTTTTAGTTCAAGCCGAAAGATATGAACATTTTCATTCATACAAAATGATAAAATTTTTGTTGTTGGATCGAAGGGTGCTCGTATATTCAATGTATATCCATTATCATTTTCCAAGCATGTAACAAGAGCACCTAGCTGTAAAAAAACATTAGTTAATCGGATCAGTTTCTCTTTTGGAAATGTTTCGACATCGACATCTAAAAAATGTTCCTTCACTATATTCGTTACTATATTGGTCGGTGTATCATGTAGGACTAATTTTCCTTTATCAATTATATATACTCGGTCACATAATTCTTCAACTTCTTCTAAATAATGACTTGTTAATAGCACTCCTTTTTTCTCTGTTTTCACTAATTGTTTAACCAATTCTCTTAATTGCTTTGCTACAGGAACATCAAGCCCAAGAGTTGGCTCATCCAAAAATAAATAAGTCGGATTATTAATCATTCCTCTCGCAATTTGCAGACGCTGCTTCATCCCTTTTGAATATCGCTCCACAGGAGTATTAGCAGCAGCCGTTAAACCAACTTGTTCAAGAAGCTTGGTAATCCTAGTTTCTAATTCTACACCCGACAATCCATAGAGTTTCCCAAAATAACGTAGATTTTCACGAGCAGTTAAACGCCAATAAAGCATTCTTTCTCCACCTGCTATCATGTTAACTCTACTTTTTATTTGAATAGCATCCTTTTCAATATCATGTCCGTCAACAGTGATCGTACCGGAAGTAGGACTTAACAGTGTAGAAAGCATTTTAATTGTAGTCGTTTTTCCAGCTCCATTTAGACCTAATAAACCAACAATTTCACCTTTCTCAATTGTTAAATCAAGGCCCGCCACTGCTTCTAGAACTTGTTTTTCTCGTTTCATAAAGCCAACTTTCTTTTTTAATATATACGTTTTTTTTATTCCAGTTGCTTGAATCAAACTAGTCCCCTCCTAGCCAAAATGTTTTTCTAAAACAACCTTTTCCATTCTTTTGATAAAAAATGAACCAATAGGAAAATATATGATTGCTAATAGCATCATACTTCGAAGTTGGATAGTAATATCAGCCAAATTAGCTCCATCAATCCAAGACATACGAATGGCATCTACGCCATAAGTTAACGGCATAATATGACTAATCAACATCGCCCAATGCGGCAAATATTCTGCTGGAAATGTGACACTGCAAACAAGCCCCATAACCGCAAATAATGTATTTTGTGTGAGATATGTATCTCTGAAATATAGCATCAACGTGCCTAACACAAGAGCCTGTGCATAAGTTGAAATAATTAAAACAAATAAAGAAATACAGAATGAACTATAATTTACTTGCTTTATATGAAGACCAAACAAAAAGCCCACTACAGCTATAGCAGAAAATTCTAATAGAACCCGGATCATTCCTTGCGAAAGAGTTCCTAAAAAATATCCATTACGAGAGGATGGTGTCAAAAGCAAAGACTCTAAAGTGCCTTCTCTTAATTCAGTAATGATAGCTCTTGAAACAATCATCAATAAGGAAACCGAAAAAGAAAAAAGCATTCCTCCCAAAACAACGTATGAAAGATAGTCTTCTGTACCTGCTGATATTGAAAATTTAGAATCCAAGCTTTTCTTGAAAACAAAATGATAGGTAAGAAAAGCAAAAATAATAATATAGACACCACTCAATATATGTCCAATAAAAAATGACCATGGATACGCACGTCTCAGCACGATAAAATCACGCTGAAAAGTTGCTAAAAAGGCTTGTCTCAAAAGATTATTCCCCCTTTTCTTCGATAACAATAACTTGTACCTACAAAGAATCTAGTACTTTTCTCAATGAAAATCCCACTGATAAATTAGTTATTATTTATTTTTTAATGCTGGTTCGTCAAAGAATTGGTCTAAATCTACTCGAAGCTGATTCAACGCATAAGAATTTGCCTGATAAAAGACAAAGTGTCCCCTTCTTTGTGAAGTGATTAATCCAGATTTTTCCAATACTTTTAAGTGTGCTGATATAGTAGCCTTCGCTAAATCTGTCACCTCTGTTAATTGCTGTGTACAATATGGGTGATATAAAAGCTTTCGAAGAATAATTATTCTTTTCTCGTCAGCCAAAGCCTTTAATACCTTCATTAAATCCATTGGAACTTCCTCATCAGAAATTCGTTCGTTTGGAAATGATACATGTAAATACACAATTAAATGCGGTAATTCCAATCCTACAAGTAAATGTGGAGCAACAAAGGTTGATGGATAAATTGTAAGTGTAGTAAATTCCTCATATTTGTACATCCATGTTTCTGCTTTATAGAATTTCACACAATCGTTCTCTACTTTAAATCTTGGGTGAATAGAATCTAAGGCCTTCATTGGATGCTTCTGAAATTCTTCTTCTAGCTCAGAAACTGCTTTCTTTAACCAAGGCTCTATTCGAAATAACTCTCGTGCAAAAATCATTTCTACATAATCGTACAGACACTCACATAATTGCTTTTTTACTGAAGTTGTTTGAATAAAAACTTCCTGTTCTTCCCTAGAACGCTCTGACGGTACTGTGTCTTTCCTCTCACCTAGTAAAAATGAAATGAAAGCAGCATCTTCCATTAGTGCCAATCTTTCAATCGCTTCTTCAATATACTTTTCTTGAAATTGCAAATAATCATCAAGATCTAAAAAGTTCAGCCAGTCATTACTTACCCTTCCAAAATATATAAGTTGATTCACTAAAGTCTCTGGCAAAGAATTCATGACTTCCTCTGCCCACAATTGTCGGTCAAGATGATGAGCTGGGTTTTGTAACACATGTAAGCTAGCAATCATCTCGCGAAATGGTGAATAAATAATACGCGTACGTTTTTTTAACATTTTATTTGTATGGTCCATACATCTCTTCCTTTTGATTCGTTAATAAACGAATCAATTTTATAATTTTGCAAAATTATTCAGTATTTTAAGCTTCTGTCTGAAGATTGTCAAGTGATACTTTACATTTCATATGCTATTTCACATCAGAGAGCGATATCATTCAAAAAAGTAGAAAATGGTCATGATACAATGGGTGATAAAATAAGGAAGCTTAAAAATATGACCAGAACAAGGTTAGATATTTCACTTTACAAGCAACAAGAAGGCTTTTTTCTATGGACTTTTTATATCCAAGAAGAAAAAAAGCCCATAATGACAGCTGAGAATTGAAGTGAGGCGAGCAATTCTTGTGTAAACGATATATAATAAATGTAGAATGTAAAAACACAATTCGATTGGTAGTCCGAATGCATTCATAAATATATGAATGTCAGTAACCTTCCCCTCCTCGGGATGTCCGTCATTCGAATTTTTATAGAGGAGGGACCTATTATGAAACTTACCATTTATTTTGATGGTCAATTTTATATAGGACTTATCGAAACTATATCCGATCAACAATACAAGGTCTACCGCCATGTTTTCGGCAATGAGCCAAAAGATCAAGAAGTTCTTGATTTTGTCCATAATCGCTTGCTGTCATTATTACAAAAGCAAGAGCAAGAAGGAATTTCTATTCAATCTGAAATTCAGAAGAAAATAAATCCTAAAAGGTTGCAAAGAAGCGTATCAAAAGAATTACAGCAAACATCCATTTCAACAAAAGCACAAGAAGCTCTTAAGAAAGAATATGAACAGAAAAAAGCAAAGCTGAAACATAAAGGTAAATAAGATTGGTTTCAAAAAGAGGACATCTAATCAGATGTCCTCTTTCGTATTTACTGTTCTGTTTTTTCATT
>NZ_CAPG01000025.1:0-19705 GCF_000321185.1 Bacillus sp. AP8 | reverse complement strand
TTTCGCTCCTTTTCTCATGCTTTCGGTGTTTAATGAGGTTATACATTTTTGGAATTCAGTCATATAGAAAATAGAATAAATAATACATACACTTTTCAAAGTCCTATAAAAAAATCGGAGAACTATTTTATTTTCATCTGCTTACTAATGTAATAATTGCTAAACATCCTGCAATAATCAATAAAATCCAGACCGTAGGGTTATCCATCGATTTTCCAACTACTTTTTCCTTCTCAACATTTGTAAAGTTGCTATTTTCTGAAGTTTGATTAATTGGTTTCTTTCCAACTCCTAATTGTTTATAGTCCTCGGATGCTGATGATAATAAAGTTGTTTTTGAACATATGCTAACATGAAGTCCCCCCCCTTTTCATGTGCAAAAACAATATATTCTTTTCCTAGACCAAACTCGAATCCACAGCTTGCTCCACTTCTTTCAGTGTATACAACTACTTGTTTTTGATTTATTCTTTTCCAAATTTCTTTTACATTAAATTGAATAGCAATAAGATCAGCTGATGATTGTATATCTTTATTAGATTTCTTATCAACTATATCTACCACTTTCCCACTAAACACAGCTGAACTTTGCTGTAACTCTTGGCTTGCTTGACTAGGTTCAGCACAAGAGCATGCAAAAGCTTGAAATGGTGTATAACTCCACGAACAGACCAATACTAGTAAAAAAACCAATATATATTTAGCAATTTTCTCTCCAAAAATCGGACGTTCCATCATTTCTCACTCCTTTGTTTACTCCTTTAGACGCATGTTAAGGACACGAAGTTATAAATAATCCTATTTAGATTCATAGCCTTTTCATCCTTCAATTACTAAACACAAAAAAGAAGAGGCTGTCTAAAAAGGGGGGTTCAATCCTTTTTTAGACGCCTCTATGCTTCATCTTGTATGATTTTATAAAAGTATGTTTTGTTTATGTGTATTCTTACTTCTTGATAAAAGCTGATATTTAGCGTTTTTATCATTTGTTTAGCTTTATATCCCTGCTTTTATACAAAAATAGATCTTTCCTTTGAAGCATGATGAAATAATAAAAATAACCTTATGAGTCAGACTTTTCTTTTTACATGGCATTGTAGTTTTATTTAGATGTTTCAGGCAATGACTTTATCCAAAGTTCTGTTAAATCAACATAACCAAAATGTTTAATTTGAACATTCATAACATTTAGAGAAAAAGGAATAAATCGTTTCTGATAGTATAGTGGAACACAGAGTGATTGCTTTTGTAGATAATTTTCAATGGCTAAATGAATCGACATCCACTCCTCAAAAGATGTTTGACTATACAAACTTAACTTATCTTTTATATAGACCTCACGCTTAGTAAAGGGATGAAGCGGCGAAAACTTGTTTGTTAAAAAATAAAAATAAGAGAAAGATTGATTTAATTCAAATATTTCGCCATGTATAAATAGGTCTGCATCATGTAAGGGATCTGAATCATTTATCATTTGATCAAATGATACTTTCTCAATTTGAACGACAAATCCATATTGTTCAAGGAGACGCTTAAACCACATTGTTGTATCCATAGCATAGTTAGCATACTTTAACAAAATAGGCTCAGTAAGTTCTGGTTTATGTAATTTAGGTGGCATCAACCGCTTTGAGTATCCTATTAAGCACCCTTCATGATTACCCATTGTACGATTATCTTCATTGGCTAACTCATCGCGATGCTTAGCAATGATGGCATGAATATAGTCTCGAACTTCTTTTCTTTTCATATCTGACTCACGATAAGGATTCATCACTACAATACCAAAACCAGAGTCACTTTCAATCTGCCCAGTATCTATCGGTTTTAACTCTTCCGAACTATGATACAATATTTCAAAATCACGTGGGACTTTAATAAACTCCACACGATCCAATAAAGGACGCACACCAAAATATTGTGGAAAAGCAGAAAGAACCGTTTTCTCATTTGTATGATTCGCTAAATAAAATCCACCTGTGCCATATAAATTTCCATTTACTTCCTTAAAAATACTCGATGTAATAAGACTCAAAAGATGTAAAACATATGTACAACCTGCTGGAAATTCTAGTGTAACAACACGTGTTACCGGTGAAAAAATTTTGGCAATTGGTGTCCATAGAAAGGAAAAATGATCATTTTGCATCATTCGCTTTAAAGATGTTACTACATCCTCAGCAGTCAATATCGAACCGTCATGAAACATAACATCTTTCCTAATATATAAAGTAAGTGCGGTTTTCGTATACTCCCAACTATAAGCTATTTCCGGACTTATTGTTCCATCCTCATGTAGCGCTACAAGACGATTGTATATATTTGCGATTAAATTCGCACTATTCACATCTGCTGCTTTAAGAGGATGAGTCGTTAAAGCAGTATGATATTTTGGGATGATTAAGCAGTCTTCATTTTGTGATTGAAAACCGAATTTAGATTGAAATGCATTTATCAAACGTTGCTTCGTCTCAATCGACCAATTTAACAATAAATATTTACTAACTTGTTCTATTTTATTTTGGTCCATATCAATTAATATAGATTTTTCATACTCTTCTTCCACTGACTTTAACCAGCACAATTCAGATTTTTTTCCTCTTCCTTTTCCAGAAGTAAATGTTAACCAACCTTCTTCCGACCATTTGATTAGTTTGCGTTTCGTTTGTTTCGTACTATAACCAATCTGCTGTGCTATATCATCAATTTTAATTTCCCCTTGCATACCTGATTGCCAAAGTATTAATAATGAACCATCCATTCTATCACCTGTTTAAGTAGACATTATTTTCAAAATTGGGTATTTTTATTATATTTCGTCTCCTTTAATATACATGTATAGAAAGGGATGAGTAAATTGAAATGGCATACATATCCACAAAATATTAAAGTTAGGCTAATTACTTCATTTTTTAATCGAGCTCTAACAAGTGCAATTATGCCGTTTATGGCATTATTTTTCTCTGAGCATCTAGGGGTTGTTTGGGCAGGTATTTTTCTTGCAGCTACTGTATTTGTCGCATTTATTAGTAATTTGATCGGTGGCTATATATCTGACCGCTTCCAACGTAAGCGTGTATTAATTATCACATCATTGATTAGCGCAGCCATGTTTGCCCTTATGACAATCAGTTTAATTCCCTTACAAAAATGGATTTGGTTGTTCGCTGCTTGCTATGTATTCTATATGATGTCTAGTAGTATTGGTAAACCTTCTATGAGCGCTATTATTGTTGATTCTACTACACCTGAAAATCGTAAAGAAGTATACGCTCTTGATTACTGGCTAGTGAATTTATCAATAGCAATAGGTACAGCGTTAGGTGGACTTTTTTATGTAAACCATCAATTAGAATTGTTTATCGGACTAACAATTATCGCGACGTGTTTACCAATCGCCTATGCATTTTGGCTACAAAATTCAGACGTTAAACAACTAAAGCAAGTACATCAAAATGTCTTCATAGATTTATTAGCCAATTATAAGATTGCCTTACAGGATACACCATTTGTTATGGTTGTTGTAGGAAGTATGTGTATTTTTGCAGCAGAGTTTTCATTAAATAATTATATCGCTGTTCGTCTATCTAAAAACTTCGAAACGATAACTCTAGGAAATTTTGATTTTACCGGTGTTCGTATGCTAAGTTCATTAAACATTGAAAATACGTTACTCGTAGTTTTCTTTACATTTCTTATTACAAAATGGATGAACCGTTTTCCCAAAAAACATGTTCTACTTGTTGGATTGATATGTTATTCGGTAGGATATGCCATTTTAACATCTTCAAATGTATGGTATGTCCTTCTTGCTATGAATGTCCTTGCAACTATTGGTGAATTGATGTACTCACCGATTGCACAAACAGAAAAGGCAAATATGATGCCAGCCGATAAACGTGGTTCATACTCGGCTTTTTCTAACTTAAGCTTTAGTGGAGCTGAACTGATCGCACGTTCAACTATTATAGTTGGTGCTTTTTTATTCCCCTCCATGATGTCTGTGTATATTGGCGGAATTGCACTACTCGGCACTTTATTATTATATACAGCATTGTTTACAGTTTCTAAAAAGAAGTCGAACGCCATCTTGCACGAAAAAAGCATGTAGATGACAACTAATCTTTACTAGTTTAAAATCAAATCTTAGATTAATCTTGCATTTGAAACAGATTCTGATGGTTCAGCATGTATCTTTACCTGTTTTGATCGACCGAATAAACGTGTCTTTCCCTATGAATTATCTGATATATGAATTTTCTTTTTTCCAGCTAGTATATTAAATTCGTTTCCAATATAGTATGTAACGTGGAAGAAATAAAAGGTTCATAAAGCCTAGTCCATTGAACAAATGATTCATAAAAAAAAATCCAGCACGTTGGCTGGATTTTTTCTCTTTAAAACTTCATTAATTACAAGGACCGATAAGATCATAAGATATCATCGCTGGCTTACCTGTTCTCGGATCAGTTAAAACTGATGTTTCTATATTGAATACTTGTTTCAATACGTCTTCAGAAATTACTTCTTCAGGATTTCCTTCTTTTATAATTTTCCCTTTTTTTAGAGCCACCAGGTTATGAGCAAAACGCGCTGCATGATTCAAATCATGAATGACCATTATGATTGTCCGCTCTTCTTCCCTATTTAACTTATCAAGTAGCTGAAGTACTTCTAGTTGATGAGCTAAATCTAAATAAGTGGTCGGTTCATCTAATAGTAATAGATTTGTTTCTTGTGCAATTGCCATTGCAATCCATGCTCTTTGTCGCTGACCTCCTGATAAGGTATCCACTTCTTGATGCTGAAGTTCTGTTAATCCTGTAACATCAAGAGCCCATGCAATCATTTTACGATCATGATCACTTAATCGCGAAAAGCCTGATTGATATGGTGTACGTCCGAACGAAACTAAATCATACACAGAAAGTCCTGACGGAGAATCTGGAGATTGAGGTAAAATAGCCATTTTTTTTGCCATTTCTTTTGTAGATGTTTTATAAATATTCTTACCATCCAAATACGTAATGCCTGATACTGCTTTTTGTAATCTAGACATCGTTTTTAACAAAGTTGATTTACCACAACCATTTGGACCAATAATAGCTGTAATTTTATTTTTTGGAAATGTAACATCTAACTGTTGAATAATGATTTTTTCATCATAGGCAACTGTTAGTTGCTCTGCTGATAATGTAGACATATACAATCCCCCTAAACTGTATTTTAGTATTCCTAATTAAAGGCTTATCGTGTTCTCATTAACAAATATATAAAATAAGGTGCACTTACAAGTGAAACGATCATACCAGCTGGTAATTCAGTCGGTGCTATAATATTTCTACCAATTGTATCAGCGACTAGTAAGATAAGAGCACCTAATAAGGCCGAAATCGGTAGCATGAATTGATGCTTCGGACCTATTAAACGACGTGCTATATGAGGGGCAATTAAACCTAAAAAAGCTATTCCCCCACCAGCAGCCACGCTTAAACCAGCAAGAGCGACAGCTGTAATTAATAAAATGATTCTCTCTCGTGCTACCGATATTCCTAAGCTCATTGCCACTGGAGTTCCTAGTTGCAAAACATTTAATGTTTTAGCTTTATAAATAGCGAATGGAATCAGCAATATGAACCATGGAAATAGTGCCCATACATACTTCCATTGGGTAGCCCATAAATCTCCAGATAACCAGACAACAGCCTGCATAAAATCAATTGGATTCATTTTCAACTGTAAAGCAATCAATATCGCGGACAATCCCGCATTAACCCCGATACCAACAAGAAGCATTCGAATGGATTGAAACCCACCCTTCCAAGCAAGTAATACGATCAAAAACGCAGTCAGAATTGCTCCACAAAATGCAAATAGTGGCAATGCATATACGTTTTGAGTGCTTACGCTACTTTGAAAAAATGAAATATAGACGACTACAGCTAATCCAGCTCCAGCATTTATACCTAATATTCCCGGATCAGCTAATTCATTATCCGTTATACCCTGTAATATTGCACCAGAAATAGCCATTCCCATACCGACCAATATAGCAAGTATGATGGCTGGCATCCTTAATTCAAACAATACCAATTCTTGCTTTGTCGTCCCGTTTCCCAAAAATGTTTGTAAAACTTCTGTTGGTGATATACTTACAATTCCATAATTTAGACAAATTAGAGTTGCAATCGATATCAGAATTAGTAAAACGCTGATTATCGTTATAAATTTTCGTTTTAGGAGCTTCATAATGATCGCCCCTTTCCTTTGCGAACTAAATATAAGAAAAACGGAACACCAAGTAATGCCGTTACAACACCAACTGGCGTTTCATAAGGTGGATTAAGAAATTTTGCTCCGACGTCAGCCAAGACTAATAAGATACCACCAAAAAATGCAGAAAATGGAAGTAATAATCGATAGTCCGTTCCGATTATCATACGGCAAATATGAGGAACGACAAGTCCAACAAAACCTATTGCTCCTGAAACAGCTACTGAACTCCCGGTGAGTAATAAAACAGCAAGTATACCAAGGGTCCGTACAACAGTAATATGTACACCCAAACCTTTTGACACATCTTCTCCTAAATGAAGTACAGTAAGTGCTCGTGAAATCATAATGACAAATAGAATACCGATAATACCGAATATCACCAGCATTTTCACGCCATTCCAATCAATACTAGACAAGCCTCCGGCAAACCAAAAACTCATATCTTTAGCAACGTTTTTATACAACCCAATACTTGAAGTTAGTGAACTTAAAAACATCCCTAGGGCTACCCCAGCTAAAGCAAGTTTTACAGGATTGTTTCCTCCTTTAGATAATAAAGCTAATCCAAATACAAAAAGAACAGCCACACCTGCTCCAACTATACAAGCTAAAGTTGTACCCGTAATAGATAAATTGGGGAAGAATGCTAAAGATAGCACAAGTGCAAATGCAGCACCATGTGAAACTCCTAACAAAGATGGTTCTGCTAAAGGATTCCGTGTCAGAACTTGCATAATACAGCCAGATAAAGCTAAAAAGGCTCCTATCATCATAGCTGCTAAAGTTCGCGGTAGTCGAATATCATGAATAATTTGATGTGATGAAAGGGTAGAATTATAATCAAACAACGCTTGATAAACTGTTACCAATGAATAATTTTTAGTACCAAGCATAAGAGAAATAATAAATGCTAGTACAAGTCCCAATACACTAAAACCGATAATTAAACTATTTTTAGCTATTGGATTATAGGCTTTCATCTGTTTCTTTTCCAACATGCGATAATACCTCACTATATTCTCTATTTATTGAGAATAATTTTCAACCATTTTAGTATACAAGTATTAACCTATGATTTTCAATAGCTTTTTAACTGAAACATGTTGACAGTTTATTTGATAATGATTATCATTATCTCGCAAGTATAATTAATAGGAGGCACATATTTTGAAACTACATAAGAAGCTTATAGCCATACTCGCAACTGTACTTTGTCTCATGCTAATTACAGCATGTGGAGGTACTAAAAAAGATGAAACTGATTCATCAAAGAAATCTAAAGAAATTACATTAACAGATGCTATGGGAGAAGTTACTCTTCCAGCAAATCCTGAGCGGATTCTTGCTTCAAATTTAGAAGATTCGCTTGTATCGCTTGATATCATTCCGGCAGCTCAATGGTCAATAGGTGAATCTGTGCATGCTTATTTACAAGATGCCTTAGGAAATGTTCCAACAATAGCTTGGGATATGCCATTAGAACAAGTAATTGAAAAAGATCCTGATTTAATCATTTTCAGTTCCCCTTCAGCTATACCAAGCGGAACATATGAAGAATATAAAAAAATAGCCCCTGTTTATGTCTTTAAGGATGAAGATAGTTCAGACTGGCGTAAACAATTGCAAATAATGGGACAAATTGTTGGAAAAGAGAAACAAGCAAAAGAAGAATTAGCAGCTTATGAAACAAAAGCAAAAGATGCATCTGAAAAGCTTAAGAAAGCTATAGGTGACGAATCAGTAGCGGCTATTTGGATTATCGGTGGCCAATATTATTTATTAGAAAATGAGCGTTTTTCGGCAAATGTTCTATATAAAGATCTACAATTGACTCAACCAAATATGATTAAAAATATGCCTGCAGCTAAAGATGCTACATGGAGCCCTATTTCTCTTGAAGCCCTATCGGATTTAGATGCAGATCATGTATTCCTAATTGCAGCAAAAGGAGAGGCAGGCCTACAAGCTCTAACAAATAGTACTGTATGGAAGCAACTTCCTGCTGCTAAGAACAAACAAGTATATGAATTAGAAGATGATGGATCTTGGACAATTAATGGACGAATCGCAAGTGAAAAAGTTATTGATACTGTAACAAAAACATTAGTTAAATAATCATAAAGGGTTGGTAAAAATGTAACTTCCATTTTTATCAGCCCTTTATTTAGCCGTTGTACTTCCTATATATACCAGCATTTTAATTAACAGAATTTTTTTACTTGTATAACTTTTCGCGAAAAACTTTGATATAATAATAGGTAAAGGAGGGAGAGAAATGAAACAGACTAAATCTAAAAAAAGTAAGCAATTTGAACTTGATCCAACTGGCACAGTTCTTGGATTTATCACCTATGTTGTCTTTATTGGTCTTGGTTTATACACATCGATTATGAGCTTTATAGCAACCGCATCTTCATTAATTCATGGTGAATACGATATGATGATTATATGGTCATGCTTAGGTTTGTTCGCATTTTCTTGGTTCCTTTATTTTTCCTATCAACTTTATCAACTCATTAAAAACATCAAACAATATAAAAATAGATTAAGAATAGTTAAATAAAAAAACAGCACAATCGAAGTGCTGTTTTTCTATTTAGCTGAGTTTATCGAACGTTTGTTAGTAAATCTAAACTTATCTTTTTCGTTAGACAAAGATCCATCCAATTGGTGCATTCACCTATGTTGGGTCTCATCTTTCTTTATAAAGATTGCCACCCAATTATTTCATATACTGTTTTCGTATCATTGTTGCCTATTAACAATAGAGTAGCTATAGGTTGAATTCTGCTCAAGATGCTCGCTTTCCCTAATCCCTAGGATGATGAGCCTCCTCTCCACCATGGTGTCACTCCCCTGCCCCTCAACTACCTCAGGAGTCTCGCACCTTACCCTCCATTCGACTTTTATACTATATTTATTTAGCGAACTTTTTAAAAACAACAATCTTTTAGAAAACAACCTCCTTGAAAAAGATCTCTTTCTGAAGAAATGAAGGCAGGAAACTTGGTTTCAAAATTATTGGTTAGCAAGTATACTCTATTTTTCATGAAGGTTGCTATTTTCGTAAGTATGTATCTTTGGCTTTTCATACATAATCGTTCATAATGAAAGCAGATGAACACAATTGAGTTTTTGGAGGATATTTGTTCTATTTATGATTACAAACATTATTAGTAGACTGACATATCAAAAAATAGATTCCTTTCAATATCCATACATTACTAATAATGATTTTGCATTCATATCATTTTCTAAATTCATGTTAAATGTAATAATAAGTTTAATTATTTTTTTTAGTCTTCATTTTCTATACGAATCTTATCAAAGATGGAGAATGAAATCGAGATACTATGCTGCAGAAAAAGAGAGAAAAAAATCTATGCAGAAGATTAGATGAAATGAATTCATTTTAGAAAGATGTGAAAAAATGGACTTTGTGACAATTGATTTTGAAACTGCTAACTCAACAAGATCTAGTATTTGTTCAGTTGGAATTGTACAATATAAAAACGGTAAAATAGCAAATGAATATTATGAATTAGTAAAGCCTAAAAACACCTATTTTCATCCTATTAATGTTAGTATACACGGTATTACTTACGAGGATGTAAGAAATAAAAGTGAATTTAACATGCTATGGCCAGAGATTCATAGTTTATTAGAGAATCATTTAGTTATTGCTCATAACGCCGCTTTTGATATGAGTTGCTTAAGATACGTATTAGACGAATATAACGCTCCCTATCCGAACATCTCATATAATTGTACATTAAATATATCTAAAGCCATATGGCCAGGTTTACCAAGTTATAAGCTTAATGATTTATCTAAAAAACTCGGTTATCGTTTTGATCATCATAATGCACTAGATGATGCAAAAGCATGTGGAAATATCCTAATACATGCGTTAAACCATACTAGCTCCAAAGATCTCACTACGATGTTTGAAGAATATTCAATTAAAAATGGCATAGTCTATCCAGAAGGTTATAAATCACCAACATTCAAAAAAGGTAAATCAAGAAATAAGGCTTAAGCTTTTCATCTAAACTTTTAAGATATATGATTTCACAAAGAAAAAAGGACCTGTCAAAAGGTCCTTTTTTGTTAAACTATGCTGCTAGTTTTTGAGTTATTTCTTTTTTATTTGTTAACTGACGATAACGATAGTTTGCAATTAACGCCAACAAAATACCTGCTCCATTAATCATTAGCGAGAAAATAAATACACCGCTCACATCAGTAAATCTTGTAATCAAACCTGTGACAAAAGGAATTCCAGCAGTTGCTACACTAGTTGCCGTACATAAAATTCCTGTTATCTTACCTTTATTTTCCCAAAAAAACTCACACATCACCGATAATGCTAATTGCATAACTCCTGCTAAAGAAAAACCAATAATAAATGCAGCAATAATCGTAACTGATGTTATTTTTATATACATAAGAGTTAACGTTGCCACTAAAGTAATAATTGGATAAACAAGTAATACATCGACAGCCTTTACCCACTTTCTAAGTGCAACGGTCATCACTATTACAGAAAGAAAGGCTCCAATATTATAATAACTGATTAGTTTTAATGAGCTAGTTAGAGACATCCCCATTACTTCTTGAGCATAAGTCGGCATCCATATTTGCATTAAATATAATAGTGCCGGTGCTGTAAAACCTATGCCTATAAGTGCTAGACCTTCTATATAAAACTTTGGTCGATCATTAAATCTTATAATATGTGATTCTTCCTTGCTTCCTATTGTACTTTTGTGCGCCGGAAAGCGAACTGAAGAGAGAAAGATTGCACTCAATAATAGAATGATTGCAGGTACAAAGAATGACCATCCAAAAAAGATGTTATTAGTAAGAAAGAAAGTAATCATAAATGGTAAGATTAGAGATCCTACCGAAATAAATGCCTTCAAGAATACAGTAGCTGCACTTGCTTGTTTCGGAAATGATTCCATTAAAGTTGGATAAGTTCCAGCATCTAAAAATGCGTTTGATACTCCACCTAACACAGCAAACACTAAAGCAATTTCATAACTTGTACTAAGTGGTATTCCTATTAAGAAAATAGCGCAAAATACTGCTCCTAAAATAACAAAAGGCTTTCTACCATATTTATCGGAAGTAGTTCCTGCTAAATACAAAGAAGCTAAACGCCCTATTCCAAATGCAGATATAAGAAAGGATACACCAGCATTATCTGTATTCAATTTTTCTGAAAGAAATGACATATTTTGAGCGATCATTATGTATGCCATACCAAATGCAAAATAATTGATATAACAACCTAATGCTGCAAATTTTCTTTTCATTAATAACCTACCTCCATCTGCTTAATATGCTCATTAATGAGCAAAGTATAAATATCTAAATTTACACTTTAACTCATTTTTGAAGCATATATAGAACATCCTGATTATACTTTGTATTACGCTGCTACACTACCACTTTTATTTTCCACTTTCATGACTTTACGATATCTAACCAGGACTACAGTTGCTAAAATCACACCAACAAAAGTCACACCAGATCCAAAATGAATGATATTTGTTACATTTGATTCCGCTAATGCACCTGTTACCGCTGGAATAACTGCACTAGCAACACTAGACATCGTCATGAAAATCCCCGTCATAGTACCTTTTTTACCATTAAAGAATTCCGTCATTACAACTAGAGCTAACTGTAATACCCCTCCTGCTGCAAAGAAACCAATTAAGAATGACCCTGCAATAACCATCAGAGGTGTTTGAATGAAGGCAACTCCAAGTAATACGAAGAAAGACATTAGTGGATAGACTAACACAATATATACTGGTTTAATAAGACTCTTAACTAAATAAGAAGTTAAGAATACAGACGCCAATGAACCTGCACTATAATAAGATACTAGTTTTAATGCTGATGTATTTGTCATACCAACTACTTCTTCTCCATAAGTCGGTAACCAAGTTTGAACAATTAAAAAAGTTGCTGTTGCTGTGAATGCAATCATAATCACAGCAAATCCTTCGATAAAGAAATTTGGTTTAGAAGCAAATACTTTTGTAGATTGTGCCTCTTCTTTATCCTCTTTCCCTTTTGATACAATATGACTTGGGAAAGGTAATTTAATCATGAAGATCGCGTTCAATACAAATAACACCACTGGAATAATGAAAGAAATTCCCCAATACCAATTGTTTGTAATGATTAATCCAATAATAACAGGTAATGTAAATTGACCTGCTGAAATAAACGCTTTAATAATAATATTGGCTGTCCCTGCGGCAGTCGGGAATGATTCGATCAATGCCGGATAAGTACCCGCGTCAAGTACTGAGTTAGCAATACCGGCTAATAATGCTAGTACAAATGCGATTTGAACATTTGGAGCAAAAAGAATGGAGATAAAGAACCCTGCATATATCAACATGCCTGCATATACTGTTGGTTTTCTTCCAAATTTATCAGATAATACTCCAGAGATAGCTAATGCGATTAAACGACCAATACCCAGTGCAGAAATAACATACGCAACACCTGCTTTATCCGTATTTAATTGTACTTGTAAAAATGACATATTCTGAGCTAAAATAATGGCTCCCATTCCGTGAACGAAATAGTTTATATACAATGCCAACGCAGTAGGCAAATACTTATTTTTCATTAGTGAAACTCCATTTCAAAATGTATTTATTTAGTTTGAATAATGTAGTAAAAAGCGATTTTTAAAACATTTGTTCTTTCACATAGTCAACTGGCATTTCTTGACCTGTCCAAATTTCAAATGCTTTAGCACCTTGATAAAGCATCATTCCTAATCCGTTGATCGTTTTACATCCAACACCTTCAGCCATCTCTAACATTTTCGTTTTACGTGGTATATAAACGACATCAGATACTATAAGCTCTGGACGTAGCCAAGATGGATCAGGAATTAAACACTCATCTTGAAGTGGTTTCATTCCAACCCCTGTTCCATTTGTTAATATATCAGCTTCTGCAATAGCTGCTTTTAATGCTTCAAGATCTTCAAGCTTATGAACTGTAGCTTTACAATTCACATCTTTCATTTCCTCATTAATGATTTGTACATTTTTCTCAGCTCTCGCAAAGAATTCATCTTCACGATTGAAAATAGCTATTTCTGCTACACCATCTAAAGCTGCCTGTATAGCTATTGCAGTGGCTGCTCCACCGGCACCCATTAATACCATCTTCTTACCAATTACCTCTACACCCGCTTCTTTTAACCCTCTCATATAACCTGTACCATCTGTAATATGACCGACTAATTTTCCATTCTCATTTACAACTGTATTTACCGCTCCCGCAAACTGCGCAGCTGGTGATAATTCATCAAGTAATGGTAGTATCTTTGTTTTATTTGGCATAGAAACATTAAACCCTCGAACCTGTAATGCTCTCATCCCAGTAACAACGTCTGCTAATTGCTCATTACCAACTTCAAATGCCATGTATACGTAGTTTAATCCTAATTTTCTTAATGACATATTATGCATTGCTGGTGATAAAGAATGGCCTATTGGTGTTGCTAAAAGTCCTAGTAATTTTGTTCTTCCATCAATTCTTCCTTGATCTGTCATTGTAATACCTCCACATTTTTCTGTTAATTTTTTGTCAGAACGATACATAATGCTATACTTTAATTACTTATCTATAAGTAAGCCATTGACTTCATGTGAAATATTTCACATTTTAATGTGAACTAAAAAACTCAATCCCACAAAATCAGTAATACGATCATTTTCGCTGACCACTTGATTATAAAAGTACAAATCCTATTACGTCTAATTGAAAAAAAGCTGTTTATTTATAGATTTTTTCTATATATTTCTTCGAATTAAAGTACATAATCACTGTTTAAATATGATTAAACAACTACAAAATCATAGGGATAATAGAAGGAATAGATGGAAAGTCTATCCCTTCAGATAGCTACATTATACATTTACTCTTCTTATAAGCTTTTATGTAAAATGTTTAATACCGTTCGAAGTTCCGAAACAGGAATTTGACCAGGAGCTGAAGCCTCTTTTCCTGCACCAAAAGTAAATGCGGAACCAAAAACTTCTCCAGCGAGGCGACTGATAACACCCGTTCCTCCCATTGACATCGTAATAAGCGGACGATCAGCATATTCCGTTTTCATCGTATTTGTTGCATCTAATAGAGTAATAACATCTGCTACAGACGTTGGCATAACAGCTATCTTCGGAATGTCTGCACCATATTCCTGCATTTTACATAAACGATTGATAATTTCTTCTTTAGAAGGCGTTTTGAAAAAATCATGGTTTGACATGATAACAAAGACTCCGTTCTCTTTAGCAGTTGCTACTAGATTCTTCACATTAACTTCTTCGTTAAATAATTCAACATCTACTAAATCTATCATTTTCGTACGTATTGCTGTTTGATTTAGTTCTACATAAAAGGCATCACTAATTTCTTTCTCTCCACCTTCTTTATGGCTACGAAAAGTAAATAGTAATAATTCTTCAGCAAATACTTCTCTTAGCTTTGCAATTAAATTTTTTACTGCTTGAAGATCTTCCACTTTTTCATAGATATCTACACGCCATTCAACCACATCTGGTTTTAACTCTTTAACCATGATTGCTTCTTGTAAAATTTGCTCATCTGTTTTCCCTACAAGTGGAACAATGATTTTGGAAACACCTTCTCCAATCGTAACATCTTTTATTTTTAGAATGCTCATATATATTCTCCCTCTATAATTTATTGAAACATTTGACTCTTTACATACTCTACAGGCATCTCTTGACCTGTCCATATTTCAAATGCTTTTGCACCTTGCCATAACATCATGCCTAATCCATTAATTGTTTTACAACCAACTTGTTCAGCCATTTCTATCATTTTCGTTTTCCGCGGTATGTAGACTATATCAGATACTATTAATTCAGGTCTTAACCAAGATGAATCTTGAATTAAATTGATATGCTCTAACGGCTTCATGCCAACTCCAGTTGCATTCGTTAAAATGTCACTCGTAGCAATTTCAGCCTTTAATCTATCAATATCTTCTAAATCATATACCTCTGCATTACATTGCACATTTGGGATCGCTTCATTAATAATTCGCGCATTATGTTCTGCCCGATTAAAGAAATCATCTTTACTATTAAAAATAGAAATTTCATTTATACCGTCCAATGCAGCTTGAATTGCAATAGCAGTAGCCGCACCTCCAGCACCAATAAGCGTCATCTTTTTCCCTAAAATGTCTACCTCTGCTTCTTTTAACGCTCTCATATAACCGATACCATCTGTATTATGGCCAATTAACCTACCGTTTTCATTTACAACTGTATTAACGGCACCTGTAAAACGAGCTGCTGGTGTGAGTTCATCTAAAAGAGGCAGGATTTTCGTTTTATTTGGCATTGATACATTGAAACCACGCACTTGTAATGCTCTCATTCCTGTAACGACGTCTGCAAGTTCCTTATTTCCTACTTCAAATGCCATATACACATAATTCAATCCAAGCTTTTTAAGTGACATATTATGCATAGCCGGTGATAAGGAGTGACCTATAGGTGTTGCTAAAAGTCCTAATAATTTCGTATTACCATTAATACAACCTGATCCAGACAATCTATTTCCTCCTCATCCTATTCCGTTATCACATATATTCTCTCTCATTTTACAAGAAATTATGAAGTATTGTAAAAAATAGACACATGTTAAACATTACACCAACGTTTGTGAATATATTCACAAACGTTGGTGTATGTTACTTATGAGAATCTATCACCAATAAATAGAATAGATTTTATGACTCCTTGATTATAAAAGAACCAAACATATAAATCTAATTGAAAAAATCATGATTATTGATAGTTTTTATCTATATTTGGGATGGTTTGACTAGCTTAGCCGCTCAGCAACTTTAACATAATATACCAAACGGCTATAGCTATTACTACCATTTAAATCTTATCTTACATAACACCTATTTTTTTCAATGTATCCGTAATATTTCTTCCTTCTCGAATACCATCTAAAATTTTGCGTGCTCGTTGACTATCTCCAATATTTACGAATTCTACACCCTTTTTCATAAAATGCTTTTGCAATAATTGAACATGATCATTTACAGATTTCATACCAAGACAAATAAAGCCATAATCAAAAGTTAATTCTGAATCTTGCCCTTCAAATTGTAATGTAAAGTGATCAGATGCTACCTCCATTAAAGATGTATTAGTATGAACTTTTACATCTTTCTCTTTAATCATGTTCATCATTGAAATTCGAGTAATATGATCTAAATCACGACCAAGCATCGGTAATCTTTCAACAATTGTAACCTTTGCTCCTTTTTCAGAAAAATACTCTACAACATCTAAGCCCACTGCTCCCCCTCCGATAACAGCAATGTGCTTCCCTTCAACATCAAGTTGATTAAATTCATCTAAATTATTAAGCAAACCAATAATGGAAAAAATGTTTTCTTCCACTTTATCTATTCGATCCAATAAGCCTGGAATAGGTGGTAATAAAGGCTGTGAACCAGTTGCATTTACGACCACGTCAGGTTTAAACTTTTCAATCGTTTCAATATCTGCTTTTGTATTGGTGAATGCAACTAAATTCTTCAATTTTTCTGCTCGTCTTACTAGATATTCAGGAAAATCCGAAATTCTATTTTTAGCTGGTAATGTAGCAATTTCACGAGCTAAACCTCCTAGATAAGGCTTTTGTTCAAATAAGAATGTCGAACAGCCTACCTCAGCTGCTGTACAAGCTGCTTCTAAACCTGCTGTTCCTCCACCAATAACAACTACATTTGTCATTTCCGATACTTTATGTTTCTTATAACCTTCTTCATTCATTAAGTTTGGATTGATTGTACATCTTATTGGTCGATTTAATCCGATGCGGTGCCCAGCACAGCCGATGTTACAAGAAATACATTTTCGAATGCTGTCTTCATCTGCCGTTTCTACTTTTTTCACCCAATAAGGATCTGCAATTAGTCCACGACCCATGCCAATTAAATCTGCATGTCCATCAGCCAAAATTTGATCAGCAATTTGTGGATTACGAATGTTACCAGTTGTCATTGTAACTTTTCCAAATTTCTCTTTTACAGCCTTTGCCATATAAGAGCGCCATCCGTCTGGTAGGTTCATTTGATCAATCTGGTATTGAACGGAATCATTTACAGCAGCAGAAACGTTAAAGATATCTACCTCATCTTGTAAGTATTCCAATATTTGCAGGGTATCATCTAACGTATTTCCTCCAGCTAGTAAATCATCCGCGCTAAAACGAAGCATTATCGGGAAAAATGGACCTACTTCCGCTCTTACTCGATCAATCACTAATCGTGCAAAACGAGCTCGATTCTCATAATTACCACCGAATTCGTCTGTACGATCGTTGTATAATGGTGATAAAAACTGACAGATTAAATAAGAATGTCCCGCATGAATTTCAACAGCGTCAAATCCAGCTATTTGTGCACGACGTGCTGCTTTTCCATATTTTTCGACAATGTTCAAAATTTCTTCTTTACTTAAAGGTCTAGGAGTAACTCCTCCTGTTTTAGAAGGTATAGTAGATGCAGAAACAGGTGTTAGCCCTTCAATTCGGTCCGGTATAGCGGATGCTCCAGCATGATTGATTTGAATAGATACATTTGTACCATACTTGTGCAATGTCTCTGTTAAATTGAATAAACCGGGAATGTATTTATCGTGATCAATACGGATTTGTGTTGTTCCATTAGAGCCAAGAGGATAATCTACATTTGCATTTTCTACGATGATTAACCCTGTCCCACCTTTCGCTCTTTGCTCATAATAACTAATATGATCTTCATTAAATTCGCCATGCTGTCCCCCAAAGTTTGTTCCCATAGGTGGCATTACGATACGATTTTTTAATGTCATACTTTTTACAGTTAGTGGTTCAAAAATATGTTTATAATTTGTCATGACTAATCCTTCCTATTGTTAATTTTTCCAATGAAAAAGAAAAAAATATTTGTTAAAGTAATGTCTGATCACTAGTATTCGATTGGTAATTTATTTACAATATAATTTGTGATTTATTTCACAATATCTCTTAATAAAAAACTCACAAAATATCTCCGTCTCGATGTCACTGTGATACATGTTTTACACTTTAAGATTATACGACTCAACATTACCAATAATCTAATTGGTTTTTGCCGTTTTATTCATAGGCATTTTCTATAGAAAGGATTATCATTCATGAATTTACGCCAACTATATTACTTTCGCACACTTGCTAAATTAGAACATTATACACAAGCTGCCTCACATCTTTCTATTACGCAACCAAGCTTAAGCCACGCTATATCAGAGCTTGAAAGAGAATTGGGAATATACTTATTTGAAAAACAAGGGAGAAATATACGTTTAACAAAGTACGGACGCTTTTTTTTAAGCTATGTAGAGAATGCACTAGATGAATTAGAAAAAGGAGAAAAGAAGCTAAAAAACCTAGCGAGTCCAACTCACGGTGTAATTGACCTAGCCTTTATTTATACTTTGGGATCTCATTTTATACCGAATATGGTTCAAGCTTTCTCAAGTATAGAAGCTAACCAAAATATTTCATTTTCTTTTAGTCAAGGTGTGACTAATAATATCATTCAAGGTTTAAAAGAAGAGAAATATGACTTAGCTTTTTGTTCAATGATTGATAACGAACCAGATATTGAATTTATTCCAATTGCCCAACAAGAATTAGTCGTTATTACTTCGTTTAATCATCCGTTGGCTGATAACGAATATGTACACTTAAAAGATACCGCTCCCTTTCCATTTGTTTTCTTTAATAAAGAAAGTGGTATACGTCCTATTATTGATAGCTTATTCGAACAGGTTCAGGTCAAACCTAGAATTGTATGTGAGGTAGAAGAGGATAGTGCCGTTGCTGGTCTTGTTTCAGTGGATTATGGAATTGCTGTGATTCCCAAAATAGCAGCGTTAAACTATCACAATGTTAAAGTGTTACCCATTAAAGAACCTGAATATCAAAGATACATTTATCTTGCTATGCTCAAAAACCATTACTTATCTCCAGCCGTATGTAAATTCCGAGATTTTGTCATTGCTACCGCCAAAAAGCAATATTCACAATCGAAAATATTAATTTAATAATTGTGAAAGGCTATTTTCATAAAAAGTTTAAGTCGATGAATGCAATTAGTAAAAAAAAAGGTCGATTGGAGCGTATGCTACAGGACAGCTGGAAGAGTAAGAGCCTCCAAGCACTAGATGTCAAGGGTGCTCAACTATTGCCCTCAAAAAGCGGTCATCCTCGGGCAAAATTGAACTTCACTATTTGCTCATAAACTAGAAAAAATACGAAAACCAGACATAAAAAAACATGCATTGACTATAAAAAGTAT
>NZ_CAPG01000026.1:0-4353 GCF_000321185.1 Bacillus sp. AP8 | reverse complement strand
ATTTATTTATCGAAAATTCCAAAAATATTCACACAAATCAAAAATGCAACTTAAATCATTTACATCGTACTGTTTGTTTCTCTTAAATTCTTTCTAGAAATTCAATCCTATTTCCAAAAGGATCTTCAATAAATATCCTTTCAACATCAGGTATTTTATCGTCAATGGTATATTCTACATTATTTTTTTCTAAATGTTTTTTTAGTTCATTAATAGGATACACCGCGAAAGCAGGATGTGCTTTTTTAGCTGGTGAAAATGCTTCGTCAATGCCAATGTGAATTTGATAGGTATTAAACCCAAACCAAACACCGCCCCTTTCCTTTAAAGCAAAAGGCTTTTCTATCTCTTCAAACCCTAAAATATCGTGATAAAATGCGCGAGCCTTCTCTTCTGACCCTTTTGGGGCTGCCAATTGAATATGATCAATAACGGTAAAAGTAAATGACATAAGAACTCCTCCTCTTAAGACCATCTACATACATTGTATCCTTGGATATCCTTTAAGAAAATGACATACTTTTTATACTTATCCATAATTTTTACTTATTATTTATCGTAAATGAGCGGTACAATTCAATAAGTCGCATTTCCATTGTTGATTACTTTTCGATAGTTTAGTAATGGACGTATTACCGAATGAAGGAGCTATTTCCAAATTGGGTACAAGATTTTGGAGTAAATATTTAATGAGGCCACCGTGACTAACAATTAAGATACTACGATTGTTTTGTTTTTCAATTACATCATTAATAAAATAAACAGCTCTTGCTTCCACCAAATGAGGACTTTCTATTTCTAAATTCATTTCCCTCCATTTATTCCCCCACTTTTTAATTCTCTCTTTTTCAGTTGTACCTTCAATTAGACCACCATCAATCTCTCTTAAACGATCATCTAAAATAATTGGTATATGATCAAGCTTTCCAACGATTATTTCAGCTGTTTGTCTAGCTCTCAATAAATCACTAGAATAAACAAGATCCCATTTCTCATCTTTTAAGCGACTCGCTAATTGATAAGCATCGTCTACTCCAGCCTTATTTAAAGGAATATTCGCCCTACCTTGTGCTCTTCCTTCTATATTCCAATCCGTACTACCGTGACGTATTATGCCTAGTTTGATCATCGCTTTCCCCCTAACTCAAATGTTTTACTATTCTTATTTCCATAATATTATGAAAAAATCCTTTTATTTAATTAAAAACTGTAAATAATAAAAAAGCAGTCTGATTCGATAAAATCATACTGCTTACAATATATTTTCTTTACTTACTTTTTATGAAAAAGTTAGTCAATTACGATAAATTAGACATCCTGCTGATGTTTTTAATCCACGCTTACACTAACAAATGAAAAGGTATCAACGTTAAATAATCCTTGATTCGTTAATTTCAATGACGGTATAACCGGTAACGCTAGGAAGGATAGTGTTAATAACGGTGAAAATTTTGTCGTTATTCCTAGCTGGTTTAAAGCAACAAGTAAATCACTATAATTCTCATTCAACTTCTGAGGAGATACAGTTGTCATCAATCCTGCTACTGGTAACGATAATGAAGCAACTGTTTCACCTTTATTAGCAATAGCAATTCCACCACCAATACGTTCTAGTTCACGAATGGCAATATCCATATCTTCATCGTTTGTACCGATACAAATAATATTATGAGAATCATGTGCAATAGTTGTTGCGACTGCACCAGATTGTAACTGAAAACCTTTAACAATCCCTACACCTACACTGCCAGTGCCTTTGTGGCGTTCAATAACAGCAATTTTCACAAAGTCTTGAGAGATATCTGAAACAAACAATCCATTTTCAACAGGAACTTTATATTCAGCATTCTTGGTTACAATGGAATTTGGAATGATTTCAATTACTCTCGCCCATTCATTAGTTAGGTTTAACTGAAGAAGTTCTTTTTGATATTTCCCTAAAAAGACGGTATTTTCGAAGTGCTCAACCTTATCCTTGCTATTCTTTTCTTCATATTGAATGCCACCAACCCACACGGATTCAATATCAAATGTCTCTATATCATTTAATAAAATGAAATCTGCATCATAACCTGGAGCAATGGCTCCTTTACCTTTTAAATTATAGCATTGTGCCGTGTTCAATGACGCCATTCGTAATACGGAGTATAAATCAATACCTGCTTTTAAACATTCACGAACATGATAATCGATGCTTCCTTCTTCTAACAAATCATCAATATGTTTATCATCTGTACAAAACATGAGACGATGTGATATTTCTTTGCGATAACCTTTTAATAAAGAATGTAAATTTCGTGCTGCGGAGCCTTCACGAAGCATTACATACATTCCTCGACGAACTCGTTCGATCATTTCTTCAGGTTTTACACATTCATGATCAGTTGTAATCCCAGCTGTTAAATAAGCATCGATATCTTTACCACTTAACCCTGCCCCGTGACCATCAATTGGCACGTCATTACGAATTGCTGCTTCAATTTTTGCCATAATATCTTCACGACCACTTAGCACAGCGGGATAATCCATAACCTCGGCTAAACCTAATACAAGCTCATCTTTGTAGAATGGCTCCAAATCTTCTGCAGTTAGAATAGCTCCATTATCCTCAAATGACGTTGCAGGTACACAAGACGGCAATTGATATCGATAATTCAACATACAGCCTTTGCTATCATTTAACATCCAACGGATACCATGGGCACCGGTAACATTAGCGATTTCATGTGGATCAGTCACAATCGTTGTAATCCCTCTCGGTAATACAGCTTTTTGAAATTGTGAAGGAGAGAGCATACTAGACTCTATGTGAACATGTGCATCTATTAACCCAGGTACCATTGTATAGTGACTTCCATCCAATTCTTTTGAACCTTGATATACACCGATCCCAACAAATTTACCTTTGTGAATGGCAACATCGGCTTGTTCTATTTCATCTGTAAATAAATTTACAATCTTTACATTTTTAATAACCAGTTCGGGTAGTATTGTTCCTCGCGAAGCTTGAATCAGAGTTTTTAATTGTGATGGGGTTTTCATGATTTTTCCTCCTTAGATGATTACGGCAAGGAAGAATAGTAGGGAGAGGCATCCCTTCAATAAATGATGGATGAATAAAGGAAAGCTCTAAATAGTATTTAGAGTCTTTATTTAAATATAAGAACACCTAAATGTAGCCATTTAGTTTTCCTTATATCCTACTATTTTCGTAGCCTAACTATTATACGGTAGTTTGTAGAAACTCTCGGACCATATTACCGAGATTATACGAAAGTATTATTTTTTTTGCATTGTAACAGTGCTTATTATTAGAGTCAATGAAAATCTTGTTTATGTCGAAAATCATCGTTATTTACGGTTAAGATTACATAATTGTTTTTATATTACAAAAACATTACAGCCACCTAACAAATTATATCAACTGTCTCTTTTCCCTTCCAAAACAAAGTCAAAATAGTCTAAGATATAAAAGAATTTAAAAAAGGAGAAAGAGAATGATAGAATCTAAAAATAAGATTTTTAAAGTTTGCCTAATTACATTAGCGACATTCGCCCTATTCTTCATCATTAACTTAGAATTTACAAATAAAGCGGAAGCGGCTACTAATGAAAGCAATACAAAGCAGGTTTCAACATCTGCATCACAAATGCCGTCTTATTATAAGAAAACAATTCCTTTGTCCTTCAATCTTCAAAAATATTTATACGACTTATGTGTGAAAAGAGGATTAGATTACAAAGAGACCTTAGCTGTTATTCGCCACGAAAGTAGCTTTAACCCTAGAGCTAAAGGCGGAAACAATTACGGATATTTTCAAGTGAGCAAAGTTAATCACGCTAATTTAGCAAAGACACTTAAAACAAAGAATGCACCATTCGATCCCTATATCAATATGAATTGGGGTACGTACATGCTTTCAAACCTTCAAAACAAATATAAGAAAAAAGGACTTAAGGGGTCTAACCTAAAGGCAGCTGTATTAAGCGCTTATAACAAAGGTGAAGGCGGATACGCACGAACTGGAAAAGCTACTGCTTACATAAAAAGGCATAATCAACATCTTGCATATATTAAAGCACAATATAAATAAATGGTATACTAGCAAGGAAAGAAAAGGAGCGGAATTTGAACTGCACCCCAATTGTTAGACACAATCTATCAATTGGAGGTGTTTTTCTTTTGGCAAAATTCACGAATGACGAAAAAATTCACGCAGTCAAACGTTATCTAGAAGGTAATGTAGGTTGTAATACAATAGCTAAGGAAATGGGTGTTCATGTAAGTAAACTTCAATATTGGGTAAGAAAATATGAATATCATGGTAAACAGGCTTTTATAAAAACCTATAT